>JBGCDN010000040.1:0-10692 GCA_045105495.1 Planctomycetaceae bacterium | reverse complement strand
CTTCGTGTGGTGCGGCTTCGTTCCCGGTTCGCGATAAACTTTGGCTCGCCGCCTTCCCTGATGGAAACGAGTGTGTTTGTTGTTCCGAGGTCTATTCTCATGACTTGTTCGCCGGCTGCCATTGTACTGTCTCCAACTTCTATTTCTGGCGACTCGAGGGTCGTGATTGAACGATGTTGCTGTGTGTTGAGGCAAAGGCCGTGCCATAAACGAAGCGTTCCGTAAGCCACGGTAATTAAATGACTTACAGATCGACCAATTCCAGAGAGTGCCAATTCGGCACCGCAAATCGATTGGTCACCAAAGCCGCAGTATGTCATCCTGGCAGATCTCCGCGAAGCTTGCAAAAACTCGGCCTCGTACCTGCCTCTTGGGCCGTAAAACCTTCAGTAACAAGAACTTATGACGACCGAGGCGACCACCCGGCTGACAGAGAACTCGCGAGTCGTTGAAAACCGAACTGCGCAGCGGTACAAGAGGCAACGCTTTGATGGAGCAGCCGTTTGAGACGATGGATCGTCACTTTCCACCTTCATTCCGGACTTCCCGACCCTGCCAGGTCTAAATTTGGGTCGTTTCCGGGCCTCTCCAGATGATTGCCTGTCCCCATGGCTAAGAAGACAGCAGGAAAATCGCGAACAAAGGCCGCCTCGAAACGGGCTCCCGCCAAGAAGCCTGTTGTCAAGAAAAAGGAGACTCCCGCGACAAAGGCACCCGTCAAGAAGAAGGCGGCTAACGCGGCTCCAACGAAGGCACGGGTTCCCAAGGCGGCTTCACTGGCCAGCGAGATTAAGAAGCTGGATGCTGAACTTCTGAAGCTTGTCAATAAGCGTGCTTCGCTGGCGGTGAAGTACTACGAGAACAATCCCGGCTCAAGCTCTTCTGTCTTCTCTGCGGACATCGACCAGGCATTGCTGGGCAAACTGGATGCTGCAGAAAAGGGTCCGTTATCGGCTGTTCAGTTAAGATCGATCTTCCGCCCAATCCTCAGTGCGGCTCGGCAGAAGGTCCGAAACACAAGAGTTGCGTACCTAGGACCACCGTTCAGCTATACACACATTGCTGCGATTGATCGATTCGGGGAATCGGCCGACCTCGTTCCCGTCAACACCATCGCAACAGTCTTCGAGGCCGTAAACAGAGGACATGCTGAATACGGCATGGTACCAATCGAAAACAGCACCGATGGCCGAGTCGTTGATACGCTAGACATGTTCACTAGATTGCCGCTGCGAATTTGTGGCGAGGTCCAGCTAGCGATCCATCACAACCTGCTCGGCCGTTGTGCTCGGGGTGATATTACCGAGATTTACAGCAAGCCGCAGGCCTTCTCGCAGTGTCGCGATTGGCTGGCGAAGAACATGCCACAGGCAAGGCTTATTGAGGTTACCAGCACATCCACTGCCGCCCAGTTGGCCCGAGACAAACCGGGGGTCGGGGCCGTTGCCAGTCAGCAGGCTGCTCTGCAGTACGATCTCGATATCATTGCCGAAGGGATTGAGGACAACCGAAACAACGTGACGCGATTCGCCGTCATTGGCGAACAAGCTGCCGAACAGACCGGTCACGATCGAACCGCCTTGCTGCTCCAAATTCCACACAAGTCTGGTTCATTGGCAGACTGCCTGATGGCGTTCCGCAACAACAAACTAAACCTGACGTGGATTGAATCATTCCCTCTGCGAGAACCAGAAAAGGGCTACTTGTTCTTCCTGGACTTCGAGGGGCACATGAGCGACAGAGCGGTCAGAAAAATGCTCTCGGATGTGGAAAAGCGGGCTGTGAAGCTCCAGATTCTTGGTTCTTATCCACGAAGTACGCCGATCTAACAGACTTCTGTCGACACGAACACTTGCTACCAACACGCTGTCCGTTCGCGCGGCGGTGGATCAATTAGACGAGAAAAACACAATGCGACGCCCGTTAATTGCCGGCAACTGGAAGATGAATACAAGCCGCTCCGGCGCGGTCGAACTGGCGAAAGTCTTGGCCGAAGGCGGTTCAGATGCGGCCGAAGTCCTTGTTTGCCCGCCATTTACATGGCTTTGCGAAGTCGCCGGCGCGGTTGACGGCTCGTCGGTTCAAGTCGGAGCTCAAAACTGCTGGCACGAGCCTTCTGGTGCGTTCACGGGCGAAACTTCCGTCGATATGCTTAAGGAAGCTGGCTGCAGCTATGTCATTCTGGGACACAGCGAACGTCGCCACGTCATTGGCGAGACTGACGAAATGATCAACCAGAAGTCGAAAGCGGCTCTTTCTGGCGGTTTGAAGGTCATTCTTTGCGTCGGCGAACTTCTGGAAGAACGCGAAGCTGAGAAGACAGAAGAGGTTTTGACCACCCAAATGGCGGGCGGATTAGCCGGAATCGACGACCTTACCGACGTCGTCATTGCCTACGAACCAGTCTGGGCAATTGGCACTGGCAAGACTGCCACGCCGGACCAGGCAGAAGCCGCCCACGCTCATCTTCGCAAATGGGTAGAAAATAACTACACTGCCGAATTCGCCGCTGGCATCCGTATTCTCTACGGTGGTAGCGTCAAGCCAGACAACGCAGCCACACTGCTCTCTCAGGAGAACGTAGATGGGGCTCTCGTTGGTGGTGCGAGTCTGAAACCAGACCTGTTCCTGCCAATTATCGCGGCAGCTGGTTAGTCAAACGCAGCCTTTGAATCATTTGAAGAAGTCGGAGTCGTTCCGTGGACGCATTGTTAATGACCCTGCTGATGCTCGTCAGCCTGTTCATGATGTTGATCGTTCTCATTCAGCGCGGTCGCGGTGGTGGACTTGCAGGCGCGTTCGGCGGTGCCGGAGGATCGAGTGCATTCGGAACCAAAGCTGGTGACGTCTTCACGAAGATTACCATCGTGCTTGCGTTGGTTTGGTTCCTGCTAGCCGGGCTGAGTGGAATCACTTTGCGAGCCAAAGAGACACGGTTCACCGGTGGTGCCAACGCCGAAACCAAGTCGGATGAAGACGGAGATGCTGACTCGCCTCCAACCAAGTCGGCAGAAGACGACGAAGACCTGACGGACATGGGCGATCTGGAAAACGCAGAAGACCCAGCCGGTGCAGAGGAAGACAACGCTCCACAGCTTCCGCCAACGCCTTCCGATCCTGAAAAGTCGGAAGCTGCGGATGCAGGCGATGCAGAAGCTGACGGTGAACCGGAGAAATCCGAAGCAGATCCACCAGCACCAAAGTTGCCGGGCCCAGGTGAAGAGAAGCCTGACGAGAAAAAAAGCGACGACGACAACTAGCCGTCGTTGCTGCTGCATTAATCTTCTTCCCTCAGTTCGCGATTACCCTGCCTCGGGGTAATCGTTACAGGAACCCCGCATGCTTCTCAGCATGACTGGATTCGGTGAGTCTCGCCGAACAACCGACGCCATCAATATCGCCGTCGAAGTACGCGCCGTTAATAATCGTTACCTCAAAGTAATGACGCGCGCGCCGGAAGCTTATGCGGCTTTCGAAAACGAAGTCGAAAAGACGATCCGAAAGAACGTCGCTCGCGGAACACTCAATGTCTCCATCCGAGCTTCCCTTGTTGGTCAGGCAGCAGCGACACAACTGAACCAGGAAGTCCTGGCGTCGTACTGGAGCCAACTACAAGCTTTGTCTGAATCAGTCGGCGCGGGCATGCCGGCAGATTGTTCGTCATTGCTGGGTCTGCCTGACGCTGTCTCTGATGGCGAACGCCGAACGCTGTCACTCCGAGAACACTGGCCGGCTGTTGCTGAAGTTCTCGCTGAGGCCGTTCACAAACTCAATGAGTTTCGCCGCACCGAAGGCGATTCCATGGCCGCCGACCTGACGAACCAGTGCGACGTGCTGGCGAAGACACTCAAGGCCATTGGCGAGAGATCGCCCGGTGTTGTTACAGCGTATCGCGATCGCGTACTGGAACGCGTTCGAGAACTGCTCAGTGACACCAACGCGACCATCGAAGAGAACGACCTCATTCGAGAGGTCAGCGTCTTTGCAGATCGATGCGACATCAACGAAGAAATCAAACGGCTCGAGTCGCACATCGAGCAATTCGCAGCGTTCCTAAAAGAATCAACATCTCAGGGCCGCAAACTGGAGTTCCTCATCCAGGAAATGTTGCGAGAGACGAACACAATTGGTTCGAAAGCAAACGACGTACAGATCGCACACAGCGTTGTTGAGATGAAGTCTGCAATTGAAAAGATGAAGGAGATGGTGCAAAACGTCGAATAGCCGACGGCACCGTCTTATTAGGAGCGGCAGATGACATCCAACACGACCTCGCCAACTGGTGTTGTGGTTCTTTCTGGCCCAAGTGGCAGCGGGAAGTCGACCGTAGTTGGCATGCTTTTGGAACAATCTTCCGTACCGCTTCGCAAATCGGTTTCGGCCACGACCCGAGCACCACGACCGGGTGAAGTCGATGGCGACGCTTACCACTTCCTCTCAAAAGACGAATTCCTGAAGCGTAAGGCCGCTGGCGAGTTCATCGAGACCGAAGAGGTTTTTGGCTCCGGATACTGGTACGGGACGCTAAAATCGGAAGTTGACGAGGCTGCGAGGGCAAATGCGTGGGCTTTTCTGGAAATTGACGTCCGGGGGGCCCTCAAGGTGATGGAACAGTATCCAAATGCTGTTACGATTTTCCTAACAACACCTTCGCCCGAAGAATACGAGCGCCGGTTACGCGACCGAGGCACCGAAGATGAGGCGAAGATTGAACGCCGTCTGCAGACGGCTCGCGAAGAACTGAAGTTTGCTGACCGCTACCGGTACACAGTGGTCAACGACAATCTGAATACAACAGTCAAAGAGATCTCGGAGATTCTCACAGCCGAGGAGAGCAAGTAATGCTTGATGAGTTTCGTGACGAAGACATCGTGAAGAAGGTTGGCGGCCGATTTAAGCTGTCGACTCTAATTCAAAAACGAATGGTTGCCCTCAACCGCGGCGCGCGGCCGTTGATTGATTTGCCGACCAAGAACCAAATGCAGATTGTCGTTGCAGAAATCCTGAACGACAAAATCTACCTGGACACATCCGGCAACGTCCGGGCTGCTGAAGAAGCTGAACCTGAAGCGATTCAGGATGACGGCCCATCACTCGCGGACATCGTTCCTGAGTAAGCCGTGCTGAGACATCGGAGACACACGCAGAGCCGGTCCTTTTGACCGGCTTTGTTTGTTAACGCCTTGGCGTTTGCCAACAACTACCGGGGAGTGCCATGAAAGACCGTGAGATTCTGGTCGGTATTACCGGCGGCATCGCAGCTTACAAAACCGCAGACCTTGTTAGCCGCCTGGTTCAAAATGAAGCGAGAGTCTCTGTCGTCATGACAGACTCTGCGACAAAGTTCATCGGCGCAACGACGTTTGAAGCGTTGACTGGCCGCCCAGTCAACATCGGCTTGTTCAATCCTCAGGAACACCATCAAGGCGAACACATCGGCCTGGCTCGGCGCGCGGAACTCACCGTGATCGCACCAGCCACAGCGTCGACGATGGCTCGGATTGCGAACGGCATGTCGGACGATCTGCTGTCAACCTGCGTCCTCGTCACCACCGCCCCCGTGCTGTTAGCGCCCGCTATGAACTGCGAGATGTGGGACAAAGCTTCGGTCCAACGAAACGTCAACCAAATTAAGGCAGACGGTCACCACATCATTGAACCCGGTTCCGGTTGGCTAAGCTGCGGACAAGTCGGCGCAGGTCGCATGGCTGAACCCAGCGAAATCTTTGATCGCATCGAGAAGCACTTCGAGTAGAGGACGCCATCAAAGCGGACTCCTGCGCGGGCCCTACTTAATCGCAATCAACTTGCCAGTTGTGCGGAAGTACAAAGTCCCATCGGAAACAGCGGGCGTCGCGAAGAGCGGAGCGCCCATATCGTTCTTTCCCAGAAGTTCGAAAGTCGAACCGGCCCTTACGACGTAAACGTGGCCGTTCTCTGAAGCACAAAAGATCTTTCCATCCGCCGCAATCAGTGATGAATAAATCGCTGCCCCTGAACCAAGACGCTTCTCGTAGACCTTCTCTCCAGTCTTCGCATGGAAGCAACGCAGCACCCCATTCGTGTTGCCCAAATACAAGTAGTCGCCGTAGACAACGGGTGTCGACATATACGAACCACCGCGGCGAGTACTCCAAACGACAGATTGATTGGAACCTATATCAACCGGCGGCGTGATGTCACCGCTTGCATCTGGCTTCACAACAAAGATCGGCGATTCTGCACCGTGTGCATTGGTGATATAAATCCAACCATTGGCTTCGAATGGAGTTGGAACCGGATTGTCGCCGCCCCCTTTGATCCGCCAAAACTCTTTACCGGTACTGACATCGTACGACACGATCCACGGCCAGCCGTTGACGACAGCCTGCACTCGGTCTTTCGTCGCAAGAACGAATGGCGTTCCCCAACTCCGTACGCAGATATCCTTCCGAGACTGACGCCAGACTTCTTCGCCGTCTGACAGCTTCAACGCTGCAACAAATGGATTGTCCGGATCGTCACACACAATGACGATGTGGTCACCGTGTATTGCAGGAGAACTCGCAAAGCCCCAACCAATTCCGTACTTGCTGATATCAATCACACCAAGATCGCGCGACCACTTCTTGTTGCCGTCGAGGTCGTAGCAGTACATGCCCTCCGACCCGAAGAACGCCACAAGGCTGTCACCGTCAATCGTGACACTTGTGTTCGCGTGAGTGGCCTTCACATGCCGCGTCGCGCGAGGTTTGCCTTTGCGAGCGATCTGTCGCCAAATCTCCTTGCCGGTTTTGCGATCGTAGCACAGAACGACCCACGACTGTTCGCCATCGTCGTCTGCCGCATCAGGACGACCACCGCGACCAACCTTCAAGGGAGCATTACCAGACTCTGCGATCGCTGTCGCGAGATACAGTCGATCTCCACGAATCACGGGGCTCGAATGGGCCAACCCAGGCACGTCTACCGACCACGCCACACCTTCACCGCCATCAGTCGTCGCGTTCCATTCCGAACGTACTGAGAACCCACTAGCAACACCCTTTGCACCCGCACCTCGGAAGCCTGGCCAATCAGAGGTCTTTCCAACTGGTGACGTCGGCTTTGCACGCATTGTCGGCTGGCTGGCCATCGCCACGGGTTTCTTCGGACGCCGATTTCGAGAATCGGCTCGGCTTGGCTGGTTAAGGAACACAGAATTCCTTGCATCAGAATTCGCAACGACGATGTCCGCGAAACCATCGCCATTGAAGTCACCCGTTGCGACCGAATAAGTCGCATTGGTTTCGCCGCCGAATTCGGCTTTGACGAATTCCTTCCCGGAGCCCTGATTCAGGTAAGCCGCATTTGGCTGACCGACATTGGCGACGACAATATCGACGTCGCGATCGTTATCCATGTCGGCGACGGCAATTGAATAGCTCCGATCGCCTAACTGACCGAATGAAACTGATTCAGAAATCTTTCCTTTACCATCGGCGAAGTAAATCCTGTTCGCCTGCCCAATGTTGCCGGTCACTATGTCCATATGACCGTCGCCGTTCAAATCGGCAATCGCAACCGCGCGGGTTTGTTCGTTGTTGTCTCCGAACGGAATAGTGGTCGCGAAACCCAGCTTTCCATCGTTGATGAGAATCGCGTTGGGCTGGCTGTCTCGATTTGCCAGAACCAGGTCAGCATGTCCATCGCCATTCCAATCCGTGACTGCAACATCGATTGTCGAATCTCTTTGTGTCCCAAACGTTCCTGCAGACTCGAACTTACCGCGTCCATCGTTCAAACAAATCTGATTCGCGCGTCCGCGGCAGGTGAGAAGCAGGTCGACGTCGCCATCGCTGTCGATGTCTGCAGTCGTCAGACTTCTAAGGCTTGAGACGGAACCAAATTCTGATCCGGCGGTGAAACGCCCTGCTCCGTCGTTCAACAGAACATGGTTCGCAGCCATGTCGTTTCCGATAGCGATATCAAGATCGCCGTCGCCATCGAAATCTGCAGGCTCCGCCGCGTAACTGGTTCGGCGATCTTCGCCAAGCAATCGCTGAACAGTGAAACGGCCGCGACGCTGATTCAGGAACACATAGTTCTGCCCCGGCCAATGTCGCCCGTTGGCCACGATCACATCCGGCGTTCCATTTCCGTCGACATCCGCTGTCCGGACTGACGCAGAACGATTGGCTTCCGTGCCAAGCACTAGCCGTTCGTTCGTGACAAACCGTCGAGCTGGTATCGGGTCATCCCCAAACGCAGCGGCGGAAACCGAAAGGAACAGGATCGAGCAAAGTATTCTCATTCGTGCCACCAAAAACCTAGTTCGCGTGAACGCCACAGACCGAGTAAACATCACCACCGCGCAGCTGTAAACGTACTTCTGCAAAACCACACCGCTGCCGCCACGCTGAAGCAGCATGCTTCGTCAAACGGTCGCCACGACGTGGGATTCGGATTGCTGACCATCGAACGCTGTAACAATCACTTTCGCACCCGGCGATACACCAACAATCGCGGTTTCTGGAACCTGCCCTGCCGCATCACTTCGAGTCCCTCGAATGGGTGTTCCAGTCGTCGAGACAATCCGCACATCGGCGTTCGCCAACGTTTTCATCGGCGCAAGCTTGCTGGATGGATTGCGTCCTGTTGCTGACGCTTTTGTCTCCAGAACACCGCCGCCGCGAGGCTTCTCAGTCGGCGGATCAATCATGTTCCGAACTCGCAAGCCGATTGCCGGATCGAGCGGGCGCGGGTCAAATTCCATCTCAAGGAAGTTCCAATAAAACGGCTCGCCTTTGGCGTGAGCTGATAGTGATGGATCCGAATAGTCGGCGTGGTAGAGCGATGTCACTTCCACCGGGCGACCGTCGTAGTCTTTCATCTTCGGCCCGAAGTCCTCAATGACCGCACGACCGCCACTGCGACCGATCGGACCGAAACTACATTCGATCAAACCGTGGTCAGTGTTCTTCAATATGCAGCCGTTGTGCACATCGCCGTACACCGACACGATGCCATCACGGGAACCGAGTAATTCGATCACGCGGCCAGAACCAGCGGCGACCCAACCCGCGTAGTCGGCGGCGACACGATCGCGTTGCGGGAAATCTTCCTTGGTTTTGCTGTATGCCTTACCGCCAGCCCACACGGTATGCAAACCGTTGAGACCTGTGAGACAAATCAGCCGTGACGAATCAGTTCGAACCAATTGTTGCAGCCACGCAAACTGCTCTTCTCCCAATAGGCTTCGCGTTGGATCAGCCCGATCGTAGAGATCCTGCATGTGGCCCCAACCCTCGTCATCCCAGATGGCAGTGTCCTGACTAGAACGCCACAAGCGTGAATCGACAATCGCCAGTGTGAAGTCACGATTCGGCATCTTCCACGCCCGCCACTTCTTCGGGTTGATCAACGGGTCAACATCTTCATCGCCCGAAATCAGATGCTGAACAATCTGGAAGTTGCGACGCATGTAGTCTCGGTCCTGACCGAGCCCATCTTTCAGACGCAGAACCAGTTGTTCCGGGCCTTTCACATCGTCCATACCGTAGTCGTGGTCACCCGGGTTCAGGATGTTCCAATGTCGCATCATCTGCCAGCGACTTGTTGGGCCACAGATGGAAGCCTGAACGACTTTGTACGCATCGTCCGTGCTGGGCGGATATAGAACCAACTCCATGTACCAGACGTCGTCTTCCCAACCCATGATTTGGAATTTGTAGTCGTCTAAATGCTGATACGCTTCGACAGTTGGCTGGTCGCGAAACTGCCAATCGTCCCCACCACCAAGCAGCTTCAACCCACCGTCTGTTCGTTGCTGCAGTCCGCTGGTAATTGCATGACAACTCAGTCCACACAGTTTGTAGGGAGCCTGTAGACGAGGTAGCCGACCAACGTATTGACCCGATGCAGGCACATCGCCGACATAACCGGTTCCCGGCCCAACACCATCAGTGCCAACTCGGGAGTCCGCAGTAACGTCAACGCCGTCTTTCCAAACGGTGTAGTACAAAGTTTTGTCTGCAGGATTCGCCGGCAGAACCGTATCGATGGTCGCCGTATTCCGCCGCCACTTGTTGCTGACAATGCTGCCCTGACCAGCTACTGAAACCTGCTTCCAACCTCCCGCAGGATCCGGCGACTCAGCAATCCGAACCTCTGCGCGTTCTCCATCGGTGGCGAACAAACCGACGAAGCGGACAGGCCACTGGCCATCCACGTTCTTCAGAGTGTCGCCAAGTGGGTAGCAGGTGTAGCAATCGACTTCGCCAACACTCAGTGGCTTGTTCTCCTCAGGCTTCACCTGGAATTCGCCAACAGAGAAATCAGCCAGCCCGCGACCGACGACTCCCACGTAACCCTCGGCCGCTCGCTTCCCGACCGTCTGAGTGACGGAAAGGGTGTTGTCACCGACAAGCATCGTTGCAGTCAGCTTCGTGTTCTTTCCACTCGGTTCGGCTGTAAGAGTCATCTCAACGACGTCGCCAGCCTTCAGCTTTGGAGCATCCACTACCTTCGCCGCACGGCCACCGCGGTTGCGTCTGCCGTTTTTCTTGGCGAAGCCAAACTTACCATTGTCCGTCCACCCCACGAATGACGCGTTGCGAACACGGTTAAAGCTCTCGAACAAACTTTTGGAACCGAACGCGAGCCCCATCAGCGAATAGCCGGGCTGGTACATGCGCCAGTCGTCTGAATCGCCCTCACGTTTCACATCAACAT
>JBGCDN010000039.1:0-10343 GCA_045105495.1 Planctomycetaceae bacterium | reverse complement strand
ATTAACGGCGGCGGCGGCTTCGACAATCTGTTCCCCCTGACATCGCAGTTTCGAACGCTCTATCCGAATGTGTCGGTCCGCAACTTCGAAATGTAGCAGCTGTCCCCCGAAGGAAACGAACTCTTCATCACACGCATATTGGAAAGCCTGCGGCTTCTCTTCCCACAAAGAGGCCCAACTGCAACGTGCCGTCACGAACCGAAGAGCGTCATAGCTCCAGAAACACGACGTGCCGAAAAAAGTTCAATATTCCATGTAAGTTCGGGTTCGTTTTTACAGAACTGATGTGTGAGGCCGGCAGCAGGCCCGACATATTCACACATGGAAAAGTAGACATGTTCAGACGAACCACCATTGGAACTCTCACCGCACTTTTACTCCTGACATCAACCGTCGTCCAAGCTGACTTCCGTGCCAAGGAAAAGCGTGGCACGTTGCAGATCACAGGAACCGGGCCCGGCACCGTGCTATTTATCACGGAAGACTACGGTCAGGTTGTTGTCGTTTCAGCGTTTGGAAGCGATATCGTTGATCAGGAACTCACGCAGATTCAGAGCTTCGATGCGTCGGAGATCACCGGGGTCTCGGTCAAGCTTGGAACACACTCCGTCGCGATGATGTTGATGGACGGTCAGGATGTTCAAGTCAAAGGTGGCGGGGCTGCAGAGTTCATCCTCGTCAGCGGCGAGGTAGGTAACCTCGACATCTCCAGTGGCGGAGGCAACGACTACGTTTTCGTAGCAGATGTGGAAGTCCTCGGTGACGCAGAAGTCAACACAGGCGGCGGTCACGACATCTGCACAGTGGCATTTGCAACTTTCTTTGGAGCAGTGGATATCGCACTGGGAGGTGGTGACGACGAGCTATTCGTGCCGTTCGCCAGTCTGTCTCATAGTACAGACATTTGCTTCAACGGCGGTGGGGGCGACGACTATGCCGACATCGGATGGACTGACATCGACTTAACCGAGTTCCTGAAGAAGTTCGAAGACGAAGTCGTGGAAGACGGAATCGAAATCTGATCTTCCGGAGTTTCCGACCGGTACAGCGGCTGGAATCAAAACGGACACCAGTCCTCTTCTGGTTCTCGCCGCATTTACTTGCTGTTCAACGTATGTGGTTCTCCTTCACCCGTTTCAACGTACTTGATGAGTTGGAGCAAGGAATCCTCATTCGCCTTCACGAAGAACTTCATCATCGCTTGTAGCTCCGGCGAGTCTTTGTAGCCGATTCCGTAAGAAACAAGTTTGGTCTTGCCCTTACCGATCGGCTCGAAGGTAAGAAGGTTAAACATCTGCTTCTCTCGCGACTTGAGAATCGCCGGAAAGTTCTTGCCGAGTTCCGCCTGAAATGTGAGGGCCCGTTGCGGGACGTAGTTGATAATGTGCAGGGTGATTGCATCTTCGTCTGTCAGTTTCCCGCCTTTGCGATAGTTCGTCTTGATTAGGCCGCCGATCTTCAGATCGACTTTCGCCACCGGAGCAACCCACGACTTCCAACCTTCGCTGGTGGTGTAAGCGTCCCAGACTTTGGCAACCGGCGCGTTGAGTGTTGTTTCGTGAATGAGAAACATGTCGCCGTTCTTTTCTGTCTTGATCGTTGTCTTAACTCGGTTCGCTGACGGCGATGTCTCCTTCCCCGCGTCCTGTACCGGGTTGGCTGACGATGCGAACAATGCGGTCGCGAGAAGTAGTGCGTTTGATGTCATGAGTTTGCCTTCTGTTCAATGATCAACGTAATTGGCGAGGCTGCGAATCGTCCCAGCTCAACAGACAGAACGCTAAGCTCCTTAGCCTGCCGCGTATTGGATAGAACTTACCCCGGCTCATCTTTAATCGGAATGAAGTTCACGCGGTCTGTGCCCACGTCCTGAAATCCCGTCGGTGTGAATCCTGAGAAATGCTTGAAGTCACGAATGAAGTGCGACTGGTCAGAATATCCACACTCAGCGCTCAGCATGGCCCATTCGATCGGTTCGCCTGCCTGAATCGCTGCCATCGCCTGAGCAAACCGGATCACTCGCTGTAGGTCTTTCGGTCGATAGCCAACATGCTTTTTAAACAAATGAATGACATGCTTCTGTGAGTATCCAGAATCAGTGATGCACTCCGAAAGCGTCTCCAGCGATGGCCTCGTCACAATCGCCTCGATTGCTTGTTGAATACCCGTCGGTGGTGAGAGGGAAACGTCCATCTTGCGAATGAGCCACTGTTCGGCAAGCCGCACCTTGTCCTCGGATGACTCGGTTCGAATCAAATTTTCTCGCAATTCAACGATCGAATCACCCAGCAGTTGCTGCGCATCGACGACCCGATCGGTAATCTCGTCAATCGGCGATTGAACCAACGGGAATAGACCGCCAACTCGAAACTGAACCGCCAACAACTCCGTATTCGCCAACGCGCTGATTGAGAAATACCGGCGATGCGGCCCGGATACCCAACTGCCTCGACACATCTGAACCGGCTTCAGTGTTTCGTTGTCGGCGATCCATCGCTCCTGCCCGTCGAGTTCAATCACCAGGCTCGCGCGAGTGTCCGGGACAAGGCGTTCAATCGAATGCTCTGGCTGATACCCCTTGAGATGGAAGACTGATTCGACGAACCGATCAAGCGGCGGTTCCGGGCTGATAGCGTGATAGATCACAACGAATCCTCGCGAAGGTCCGAACTTGCAAGTGGAGTTCAAATGAATGGCTCGACTTATCGAGCCAAATAGTTTGCGGCTTTCGGGCACCAAGGGGCAGCATTCACTCTCGCGCCACTGTAAGGTGTCGCGCATGACGGAACCACAAACAACAACTCAGCGTAACATCGCTATCGTGGGTGCCGGCCCGAGCGGGCTGATCGCTGCTGACATTCTGGCATCGGCTGGTGCACGAGTCACGATCTTTGAACGCATGGCATCGCCGGCTCGCAAGCTGCTGATCGCTGGGCGAGGTGGCTTGAACATCACCCACAGTGAACCGCTGGAACAGTTCATCTCGAAGTACCGAGAAGCCGCCCCGAAGCTGCGTCCGTTCATCGAAGCATTCTCACCAGACGACGTCCGAGCCTTCTGCTCCGAGCTTGGAGAACCAGCGAAAGTCGGCTCCAGTGGTCGCGTGTTTCCAGCGTCGTTCAAGTCAACCAAACTGTTGCGCAGTTGGCTAAAACGTTTACAGTCGAAAGGCGTTGAACTGAAGACTCGCCACTGTTTTCGAGGTTGGAACGAAGCTGGCGAAGCCCTATTCGAAACCGAAACAGGCGACACGATTGGCGTCGCATCCGATGCAACACTTCTCGCACTCGGCGGAGCATCATGGCCGCGACTTGGTGGAGACGGAAGTTGGGTTGCGACGCTCGAACAGCACAGTGTTCCAGTCAATCCACTATTACCAGCAAACTGTGGCTTTGATGTCGGGTGGTCAGAACACTTACGAACCAAACATGCTGGCAGCGCGATCAAGAACGTGGTGTTGAGATTTGGCAATCGTTCGGTTCCCGGTGAGTTTTTAATCACAGAGCACGGAATCGAAGGCGGGGCCGTGTACGCCTTGTCGGCGGAGTTGAGAGAAACCATCGCAAGCTCCGGCACTGCCATTCTGCGAGTTGATCTGAAACCGGGCCTCGATACATCTCAACTTGCCACACGCCTTCAGAAACCTCGCGGCAAGAACTCCATCACGAACTACCTTCGAAAGACAACCGGTCTCGAACCTGCCGCGATTGCACTGCTGCACGAATCCGGACCAGTTCCGACAGAACCAAAGACTCTAGCCGCACACATCAAGTCTCTACCTTTGGTTCTCACCGCCCCACGCCCAATCGATCGCGCGATCTCAACAGCCGGGGGCGTTTCGTTCGACGCGGTCGACGGGAACCTAATGGTTCTCGCCCGCCCCGGTGTGTTCCTCGCTGGCGAAATGCTGGACTGGGAAGCCCGCACCGGCGGCTATCTTCTGCAGGCATGCCTCTCCACAGGCGTCGCAGCCGCGAACGGAATCCTTAGTTGGTTGAGTGACGAGCGTTCGTGAACCGAAAGACACGCAACTCGTAGGCGGATGGATGCCCTGAACTGAGCTTAGCTTGGTCGCGGTGGCCTGCTGATGATGTCACCAATCATTCTTATTCAATCGTTTATCGAACGTACGGACGATTCACGATCCCGAATGCATCCAGCCAACGATGAAGACTAATCAGCAACATGCCTGCCCAATGTCTCCGCAGAGAGCGCCAGCATTCTTCATTGGGAACTTCGCCAGCGGGCCTGCAGCTAGATGCCCGTTTTAACGCCCCGGGCACTCAACGAAGCATTTTTCGAACAAATACTTGCGAACTTTCGAATTTCTACACGCGGTGGTCGGCCCAACTCCGCATTACTTCTTGTGGAGTCGACATAGGTTCGAGCGAAAGCTCAATCGGGAGACAGTTGATGGGGCCGGAAAGTCACAGCGCTGAATTTGATCACATTGTCGCGGAGATCCTTCGGGCGGAGGAATCGGACAAGAGAATGTCGGTCGAAGAGTGGTGTTCGCAGCACAGCATCCATGCGCGGTCTATTCGCGAGTTCTTTGCGAATCGAGAGCAACTGAAGCTGAACAACATCTTTGGCACGGAGGACATGCCGACGGTCATGCCGACCAAGATGGAAGAGAACCTTTCCGTTGGACAGTCGCTGCAGTACTTCGGCGATTACCAAATCATCAGTGAACTCGCTCGCGGCGGGATGGGTGTTGTTTACAAGGCGAAACAGACGTCGCTCCATCGCACGGTCGCGATCAAGATGATTCTCAGCGGCGAACTCGCGTCAGAAGAACACATCGCTCGATTCCGTACCGAAGCGGAGTCTGCTGCGAAACTGGATCATCCGGGGATCGTGCCGATTTACGAGATCGGTGCGCATGAGGGGAAGCACTATTTCTCGATGGCCTATGTAGCTGGCCAGAGTCTGGCCGATCGCATCACCGGCGGTCCCCTGCCCGCGATGGAAGCAGCTGAAATCGTGTCCAAGGCCGCACTGGCGGTTCAGTATGCCCACGACCTCGATGTGATTCATCGGGATCTCAAACCCGCGAATGTCTTGATGGACGGCGACCGACCGAAGATCACCGACTTTGGACTGGCAAAACAGCTTGATCAACAAAGCATGACAGCGACCGGCGAAGTACTGGGAACGCCCGGTTACATGGCTCCCGAGCAAGCTCGCAACGCGGAAAGTACCCACAAGCTGAGCGACGTATATGGCCTCGGCGCGATTCTGTACGCGACACTTACGGGCCGACCACCCTTCCAGGCTGCGAATGTCATCGAGACCCTGTGCCAGTTGGTCGATTCTGATCCGGTTCCTCCGAAGCATCTGAACCCATCGATCCCTGCAGACCTTGAAACGATCTGCCTCGCTGCGCTACGGAAAGAACCCGAACGCCGCTACGAATCAGCAGCGGCAATGGAGGCAGATCTGCGGCGATTCCTCGAAGGCCGTCCAGTTCAAGCTCGGCCCGTTTCCACTTTCGAACACGTTTTGAAGTGGGCCAAACGCCGCCCACTGATCGCATCACTTTCGACATCACTTCTGCTTACTCTTCTTGTAGGAACGGCGTTGATCAGCAACCTGTGGATAGATGAACGCGTGGCGCGAGTTGATGCAAACCGATCGGCTGAGGACGCGATCCGGAATGAGAAACGCGCCGATGAAGCAAGACAGGAAGCGTTGGCTCAAAAGGCGGTTGCCGAGCAGGCGCTCGTCACCAATTCACTGGGGTTGGCGGATCAGCTCTACACGAGCGGCCAATACTCGGAAGCCGAACGGCGATACACGGCCGAGTTCCGTACTGCCAAAAATAGAAATACCGGCGACCGCCGCGCTTGGTGGCGGTTGTGGCGAACCTACGTCGAATGCCCACGCTCGCAGGTTCTTCCGGTTGGTGGAACGGATGTGGCTGCATCGGCGGATGGGCGTCTCATCGCCGTTCCCTCAGGCAACACTGTCTCGGTACTGGACGGCCGGTCATTCGCAAAGCGGCATTTTCTTGAGTCGGACATCGGCACTCTGGCCGAAGTAAAGTTCAGCCCCGACAGCCGCTTCCTCGTGGCTAACCATCTCGCCCATTCACCACTGCTGATTTGGGATCTTTCGCAGCCAAAGAATGCCCCAACGAGACTACAAATCAAAGCCGCCGAAATGTCTGGATGGGAGAAGGCACTCGGGAAGTCCGTGTTCGGCTCGGGGGCCATGGACGAGGTGACCCGAATGAGTAACGCACGGGTTGGCTTCGAATTCGTTGACTCCCAAAAACTACTTGCTTGCCGACCATCAGCAGCCTGGGAATTTGATCTTCATACGCCGAACCAGAAACCGAAACGAGTCGCAAGAAGTACACGTGGGGACCTGACTACCGCCAACGTTATGCCACTTGCCAGAAACGGGAGCCGGATATGGTTGTCAAACTTTTCTCAAATGCACGGCGTGCCGCTCTCTGCGGTTGAGCTTTCTGATGACAGACGTGCTTCGCATATGTTACTGGGGATTGATGGAGACGAGTTGATTGATATCTCGCCGCCGCGGTCGATGAGTTCGATGCTGGGGCTACCTGTGACACTCCTTTCGTTGACAATTCGCGACCGCAAACGGCTGGTGACATCACAAGTCTTCGCGTTCCATCCCCAAACTTTGCGTCTGGCTCTGGTTCAGAAAGGTGTGCTGTCAACCTGGGATTTGAAAACTGGAAAGCGGATTGCCAAGCACAAGTGGCCCGCAGATCGCCTTGGCCAGCAGAAACCTTGGAAGGCGGCAAAGCTCGTATTCTCTAATGATGGGGAAACGCTTGCAGCGATAGGTTCAAAGATCCACATTCTTGATACCCGATCACTGAAGGTTCGTCACAAATTTGGTTGGTTCGGATCGACGTCAATGGGATGTGTCTGTTTCACCAGCGATGGACGCCACTTACTTGTGTCAGACCAATCCAATTCGGCTATCACTCCGCCAATTGGTGTGTATCCGGTGGGATCGAATCGTGAAAAGCTGATGACCTTCCCCCGCGGGTACTCGACGGCCGCTCCGAGGCTCGCCGGGGACGGCAGCGTGTTTTCCGTGCGGGAATCGTGGGAGACATTTCTTCTCAAACGACGATCGACGATTGTCAAAGCAAACGAAAATAGCGAGGCCACGTTCGAGGTGCCCAGCTCGGCCCGAATGCACCTGGTGCGTCGCTTCGAGGCGTCCGCCGACGGCTCGAGAGTCGTTGCTGCGGGCACATCAGCAAAAGTCGGGGCGACGGGTGAAATACTGATCGGATTCGATACTAAGTCGGGCAACATGTTCGGACCGCGTCGAATGCCAGATGGTGCGGTGGGGCTTTCGATATCACCTCAAGGGGAATTCACAAGTCGTGTCGACTCGAATTCTATCGTTCTGGAGTCACTCCCCGACCTGACAGAGATCGCCCGGATCCCGCTCCCTCCGAAGACACCGGAAGGTAAGTTGGAGCCGAAGCATCGCTGGAGCCTCACACATCGCGCCACGAGCTTTTCTGCTGACTCAAAGTTGTTGGGTGTGATCTTTAACCGTGTGAAGGTCGACATGGAATCTGCCTTCATTCGGTCCACGAATGCAGAAGAATTCGCTCTCGTCGATCTTCAGGGCAAGACGGTTCTTAAACAGGTTTCATGCGTCGGTGGTAGAAAACCTCTATTCATAAGCGGGAATCAAATTGCAATCGCCAGTTCCGGCAGCACAGCGAGCGTTCAGTTTTGCTCTGTGCCCGATCTGGAGCCACTGCACCGCTGGCAGCTTGGAGCTGAAGATGTAGTCGCAATGGCTGAGAACTCAGTTCGAGACATTTTAGCCTGTGCGACGCGGGATGGGCGGTTGTGGTTCTGGGATAGAAAGCGTCAGGAGCCACTCGTTGACCTCAAAGTAAGCGACAGTTTGGTTGCCGATATGAATTGGGACCACGCCGGCCACGTCTTAAGAATCGTCACCTCGAACGAAGTCTTGGCGATTGACGTCCGCACGGTTGGTGCGTTGGTCGATCATTATCTGCAGCCGCACGTCCCTTGAGTGGTACTGAACGACGAGAGGTAAGTTCGATTCGACCGACGCCCGCCAGCCGAGGCACTGCGATTCTTTGTGAGCTTCAGGATTCTCATCGCCCCCCCTTTATGCGGTAAATGGTTCGAACTAATACGAACACAAAGACCGCCGACTTCAGCCCAACCCGACTGGCCAACGTTAATGACGGGGTCTGTAGAGCCGGTTCCGACGTCCCCAACGGCCGAATGTCTCCCACGCCACCAATGACTAGTAGGAACCTGTACTACTTTCACTTTTACGTTGGGATTTCCAAGAGCGGCGCAGAGACTCTACGAAAGACCCACGTAGTGGCAAGACCAACGAAGAAGTAGTGATCCGGCGAGTGAGTTTGCTCGTTACAATTCATGATTCACGTCCAACATTCTTTCCTCGCAGGTCTTCCATGCAACAAGTTATTCCGTTTACTAATTTTCAGGACGCTCAAACCTCGTTGGACAATGGTGGAAGGTTCTTCAACATCCTGACGAAAGCGGACGACGGAGTGATTACCGGCGCGGAACTGGGAAAGGTCGCTGGCTGTTTCGCGGACAAGCAAAAGATGGCGCTATTTCTGGACCTCGCGATGGCCGAGCTTTCGGACTCAGATAAGGATCAGGTAGTCCATATGTTGTCTCCCGATTTACGTGCGGGCATAGACTCGCACAAGCCGGCATGGTGGCTTCCTTCTGAAGCGTTGGCCCAAGGCGTCGCCGGCGCGAGTGCGATTGTGACGGGTGTTCCCAAGCTGGTCGAATCGAAAACCGAGTTCAATGGATTCATCATGGTTCCAATCATGACAGGAACTGTGACGACGTTCATGATGATCCCACTGGTCGATGCATACGACGTGTATGAAGTCCGGGACGAAGCCTCCGATGAGGCGTTCCTTGTAGCCCATGCCAAAAGCAGTTCAGAACTGGACGGTCGGCGGGTTCAGGTTGCCGGCGTTTTGAAAGACCTGAAAGAGTCAAAGGAAGACTGCGAAGCCAGCAAGCTGTTCCTCGAAGTGGTCTACCACCGAGAGCTCGAATAGACGCGAGATCGTTGAGACAATAGAAGTCGCCCAAGCCACGAGTCCCCGCGAGCGACTGACGGCCTGGAGAGCATTCCATTATTCTGCCCTCATCATTCTGCCAACTCGAGAACCTGAGGCCCCGAGGCTGGTATGGCAGAATAATCCGGGCAGAATAATTTCAGGGCCGCGGTTTGGGACTTGGTTCGACAAGCGATTCGGCAGAAGTTCTTTTTCGTCAAAGACTGCGCGACTCCGTGCGAACTAACGGTTCCCGTCTCTTTTGACAACAGCCCAAAACGGGCCTTGTAACAGCGAGAAAGCAATCATGACTCAAGTTGTCCGCAGTTATTGGTTCATTGTCGTGTTAACAACTGTTGTCGCTAAACCGGTCGCAGCAGGTGAATTGGATGGCAACTTAAAACAGCAGCAAGAAGAGACGCTCAAACAGGACGTTGAGGCCGTCACGCCGGAACAACTACCAAAGCGATTGACCCAACTGCTTGAGAAAACGGAGACGCCGGGGGCCAGCGTTGCTGTTGTAAAGAACGGCAAGGTCATTTGGGCCGCCGGTGTTGGTCAGAGTCGTTCCGAGGAAGGAAAAGCGGTTACGGAAGCGACGCTGTTTCAGGCCGCATCAATCAGCAAGCCAGTCACGGCCCTTGCGGCACTGCGTCTGGTTCAAAAGGGCGTCATCGATCTGGACAAACCAATCAATAGTCAGCTGCAAGCCTGGAAGGTACCGAACAGTGGGAAGGCAAAAGGCGATCCAATCACGCTCCGGCATATTCTTAGTCATACTGCGGGGCTAACGGTGCACGGCTTTGCTGGCTACCGAGTCGGGAAGCCAGTGCCCACACTCATTCAGGTTCTCAATGGTCAGCAGCCAGCGAACTCATCTCGAGTCAGAGCGAACCGCACATCCGGCACGAAGTACAAGTACTCCGGAGGCGGCTACTGCGTCGCGCAACTGCTGATTCAGGAAAAGACGAACAAGGCCTTCGCGGCGGCAATGAATGATCTCGTGCTGAAGCCACTGCAGATGAAAGCCAGCACATACCAGCAACCTCTGCCCGCCGCACTGCACGACCGCGCCGCGAGCGGACACCGTAGTCGCTCTTTCTTCCGCAAGGGATCAGTCGTCCGCGGTGAGTGGCATGTCTATCCCGAACAGGCCGCCGCCGGTTTGTGGACAACTCCTTCCGATCTCGCGCGATTCCTGATCGCCGTTCAGAGAGCCTATGCCGGTAAGCCCGATTCGATCCTGAACAACAAA
>JBGCDN010000038.1:0-5490 GCA_045105495.1 Planctomycetaceae bacterium | reverse complement strand
TGAGAGAACTGACGGTCAGGGCAAATTGCGAATTGGAATGCGAAGTCGCTCAAACTCAGTAAATACGCTGTATTTCCTGCGTAAATGCCGACGTGGCCACGTTGTGAATTGGGCTGAATTCAACTAAAATCCAAGGACTGAGTGAGGCTGGGAATTTGCCTCATCTTTCATGAGAAACGGAGTGTGCAGCCGACGGCTGGTGGCAGGGCTCTCGCAGCGAAGATTGGACCTCGTATTGAGGCGGTTTTCGACGCAGAAACGAGGCCCATCAACACCGCGCGAGGTGACTCTCGGACTAGCCCGTCGGGCTTCGGTTCCAGAGTTTCATTGCGTCTGCCAACTTAAGCTGCGTGCTTCTTGAGTTCAAACGGGAGCTGCTGGTTGTCTACTGATAATCCGGGAAACGAAGACGTACAGCCTGAAGATGAAGCCACCCCAGAGGCGGTTCCAGGCGATTCGCGAATCCGCAAACTCGACATCGAAGACGAGATGCGGAACAGCTATCTGACTTACGCGATGAGCGTCATCATTAGTCGTGCGCTGCCTGATGTTCGTGATGGTTTGAAGCCGTCGCAGCGCCGAATTCTTGTCGCAATGAACGACCTGAACCTTGGGCCTGCCGGCGGTCGAAAGAAATGCGCGAAGATCGCGGGCGATACGTCCGGTAACTACCACCCGCACGGTGAAGGTGCCATCTATCCGACCCTCGTTCGAATGGCTCAGGACTGGGTCATGCGCGAAGTGCTGATCGACAAGCAGGGCAACTTCGGATCGCTGGCGGGTCTGCCACCCGCTGCGATGCGATATACGGAAGCTCGCCTGTCGGGTGCTGCATCGGAAATGCTGCGCGATATCGATCGTAACACTGTTGACTTCGTTGCGACTTACGACACGGAAGGAACCGAACCAACGGTTCTTCCTTCGCGACTGCCGAACCTGCTAATCAACGGATCCAATGGTATCGCCGTCGGTATGGCGACCAGCATTCCCCCGCACAACGCAGCTGAAGTCTGTGGCGCGGTTGTGCAGCTGATTGACAATCCGGAAAGCACGCTCGACGAAATCATGGAAGTCATGCCCGCGCCGGACTTCCCGACGGGCGGCGTCATCATGGGACGCTCAGGTGTTCGCCGTGCGTACCAGACGGGTCGATCGACAATCGCTCTTCGAGCGAAAACGCACTTTGAGGTTGAAAAGAAGAGCGATGTGATTGTCGTCACTGAAATTCCTTACATGGAAACTCGTGACCGCATCCGAGAGAAGCTTGAGCTCCTTGTTAAGGACGCTCGTATCGAAGGCATTTCGCGAATCGTCGACCTGACGGACCGTAAAGTTCCACCATGGCAGGTTCGTCTGCACATCGTCCTGAAGCGAGACGCAGACAAAGAAGTAGTTCTAAATCAGCTCTACAAGTTCTCGCCGCTGCAGACCACCATCAGCATGATTTTGCTGGCACTTGTTGGCGGGCGACCACGTGTGCTTTCCATTCGTGAGATGCTGGAAGAATTCATTCGGCACCGCGTTGATGTGATTCGTCGACGTACCGAGTTCCTCCTGGCTCAGGATCGCAAGCGAAAGCACACCGTAGAAGGTCTGCTGATTGCGCAGCTCAACATCGACGAAGTCATCCAAACCATCCGCGACTCAAAGAGCCGCGCATTGGCCAAGGAGAATCTGCAGAAGATCGCCATTCCCGCTGAAATGGTGGAACGGGCGCTTGGCAAGGATGGATTTGCTGAGTTCCAGGAAGAACAAGGCGTCCAGCAGGACTACAGCCTTTCAGCCAATCAGGCAGAGGCGATCGTTTCGATGCAGCTTGGCTCTCTTGCCAACCTCGAACGCGAAAAACTATCCGACGAACACGCGCAGTTGCTCACGAACATTACCGAGTATCTGCGACTACTTTCGGACCGAGCTAACATCCTTGCTGTCATCCGTGAAGACATGGAGGAGCTTCGCAATAAGTACAACAACAAGCGACGCACCGAAATCTCTGACGAGGAACTCGGAGACTACAACAAAGACGAACTCATCACTGAAGAGCCGATGGTCGTCACTCTGTCGCAGCGTGGTTATATCAAGCGAACGCAGCTAAGCGTTTATGAAGCTCAAAACCGAGGTGGTAAGGGCATCAAAGGCGCGAAGTCGGATGATGAAGATCCGATCGAACACTTGTTCGTTTCCAGCACGCACGATTACCTGCTGTTCTTCACTGATCGCGGCATTGTGCATTGGCTCAAAGTGTACGACCTGCCTCTGCAAGCTCGAACGGCGAAGGGTAGGGCCTTGGTTAACCTCCTGAAACTTCAGGAAGGCGAAGGCATTGCGAACTGTTTCAATGTTCGCGAGTTCCCAGACGACAAGTTCCTCATCATTGCCACACGCAAAGGCTTGGTGAAGAAGACGGCACTGTCAGCATACGGTCGACCAATGAAGGGCGGCATCATCGCTATCAAACTCGACGACGACGATGCGTTGATTGACGCTCGAATTGTTCAGGAAGACGACGACGTTGTTCTTTCGACATCCACTGGAATGTCCATCCGCTTCTCGCACGAAGACGCCCGGTCGATGGGTCGAGCGACGCGTGGAGTAAAAGGTGTCAGCCTTGCCAAAGACGACTTTGTCGTGGGGATGGTTGTTGCCGAACGAGAGCGGTATCTGTTGACTGTGTGCGAACGCGGTTACGGAAAACGGACACCGTTTGGGCTTGGCGATGCGGATGACGCTGAAGAAGGTGCAGATGAAGTTAGCAGCGGTCAGAGGTACCGTCGCCAGAATCGAGGTGGCAAGGGGCTTCGCGACATCAAGACCACCGATCGAAACGGCAAAGTGGTCGATGTTCTGTCTGTGAGTGAGGACGACGAAATCCTCATGATCACATCCGGCGGAAAGATCCAAAGAATCCGCGCATCTGACATTAGCGTTGTGGGCCGAAACACCCAAGGCGTGCGATGCATTCGACTCGACGATGACGACTCGCTGGTGTCTTGTGCTTTGATTTCCAGCGGAATCCTTGAAGAGGTCGAAGCGGAAGCGGCGAAGAAGGCTGAATCGTCAGAGAAAGAGATTCCATCTGATACAAGCGCCGAGGAAGATGCCGCAGAACCTAAGGCAGACGCTGACGAGACTGAGAACGAGTCCGACGAGAGCTAACGCGACCGCCGGGACACTCTTGGTCGTTTGGTGTTCAAGAATCTGACCGAAGGTGATGAGTCGCGCGAGACTTCTTCATCTCTACGCGCGGTTATTCGTAGAACACGACCAAGCGTTCTCGGAACGTAAGCTGAGAGGGACACAATGAAAGTCACAATGATCGGAACGGGCTACGTCGGGCTCGTCACGGGTACTTGTTTCGCTGAAAGTGGCAACGATGTGACCTGCATTGATGTCGATCAGGCGAAGGTCGATGGGCTGAACAACGGCAAGATCCCAATCTACGAACCGGGACTTACCGAGTTGGTTCTGAGGAACTCAAAGGCGGAACGTCTGAAGTTCACCACCGATTACAAATCGGGCATTGAAGGTGCGAAGTGCATTTTCATTTGCGTGGGCACGCCGCAAACAGATGATGGTTCTGCCAACCTCGCGTACGTTCAAAGTGCTTGCGAATCAATGGCTCCGTACCTTGACGAGGGGGCCGTGATCATCGTCAAGAGTACCGTGCCTGTGGGAACCAACCGCAAGGTTTCCGCGTGGGTTACTGCTAATACAAATACCAAGGTCTACTTCGCATCCAACCCCGAGTTCCTGAAGGAAGGCGCGGCGATCGAGGACTTTACGAAGCCGGACCGCGTTGTCGTCGGTGTCGACGAACAGCACGTCAGCGATACCATCGAGGAACTTTATAAGCCGTTCCTGCGAACAGAGCGTCCTTATATCACCGTCGGCATCGAGAGTGCCGAGATGACGAAGTACGTCGCCAACTGCATTCTGGCGACGAAAATTAGCTTCATTAACGAGATGGCAAATCTCTGCGACCTCGTCGATGCGGACATCAACGAAGTCAGAAAGGGGATTGGGCACGACCGTCGAATCGGTTTCGCCTTCCTATTCCCTGGCGTCGGTTATGGAGGCAGCTGCTTCCCCAAAGACGTCCGCGCCCTGGCGTCTGTCGCGGCTGACAAGGGTATGGAAACTCGAATTCTGCGAACGGTTGACGAAGTCAACAACCTGCAGAAAAACGTACTGTTCAATAAGATCAGCAAGCATTTCGACGGTCAGCTTTCCGGGCGAACCATTGCGATCTGGGGCTTGTCCTTCAAGCCGCGAACCGACGATGTGCGTGAGGCACCGGCGCTGGTTCTCATTGACCAACTACTTGAGGCTGGCTGCACTGTGAATGTGCATGATCCGGTCGCTCGTGAAAACGTCGAAGCTCAGTACGGCGATAAAATTAGCTACTTCGACCACCATTATGACGCCTGCCACGAAGCGGATGCTTTGGCGATCGTCACGGAGTGGAACGAGTTTCGAAATCCCGACTTTGACTACATCAAACTGAAAATGAAGAACCCGGCAATCTTCGACGGTCGGAACCTTTACACACCGTCGAAGCTTAAGGAAAAAGGCTTCACCTATTCGGCGATTGGGCTGAAAGTAAGCTAGCGACTTGCAGCATGCTGCAGGTCAGGAGAGATCATGGACGCGGAACTGAAAGAACAATGCCAGGTGTTGATCGAAAAGATCGTACACCTGCGAGACTCTCTTTGACCTGCCGGGCAAGCTGAATCGCCAAGGCGAAATCAACGGCCTGATGGCACAGGCCGGGTTTTGGGATGACTCCGAACAGGCTCAGGTTATCGCCAACGAACTAGGTCGGCTCAAAAGCAACATCACGCCGCTTCAGGAACTTTCCACCGGCGTTGATGATCTCGGCGTGCTGCTGGAATTTGCTGAAGAAGATGCGGCCAGCGAACAGGAAATTGTTTCGCTAATTCCTCGTCTGCAGACAAAGTACGACGAGGTCGAACTGCAGGCGACGATGGCCAGCCCTGAATCCGCCTGCAACGCGTTTCTTCAGGTTCAAGCCGGAGAAGGCGGAACCGACTCTGCCGATTGGGCTGAAATGCTGCTGCGAATGTATCTGCGTTGGGCAGAAGATCGTGGCTTTACATGCGAGCTACTCGAACGGTCAGACGCGGAAGAAGCCGGAATTCGCAACGCCACGATTGGTATCAAAGGCGATTACGCGTACGGCTATCTGCGCGGTGAGACAGGCAATCATAGGTTAATTCGAATTAGCCCGTTCGATTCCGCAGGGCGGCGTCAGACCTCGTTCGCAGCGGTCGATGTGACTCCGGATGCAGGTTCTGAATTCGAAGTCGATATCGATTGGAGCAAAGACGTTCGAGAAGACACCTATCGGGCGAGCGGTGCCGGTGGTCAGCACGTTAACAAAACGGATTCGGCCATTCGGCTGACTCACCTTCCGACTGGCGAAGTGGTCCAGTGCCAAAGCCAACGCAGCCAACACAAAAACCGCGCTCA
>JBGCDN010000037.1:0-8857 GCA_045105495.1 Planctomycetaceae bacterium | reverse complement strand
CGATTGGGAATGCTGCCAGCATCCACAATGCGTACAGCGGAGCTGTGAGATGTGGTTTCACAAGCCCGACGATAGCAACAAGCGCACTGAAGCCAATGAGGAACGAAGCGAACGTTCCGTAGCCCTTACTGTTGAGCCACCGCGCGACAAGTCCGGCCATCACCAGTTGCGCGACGGCGAAGACGCGGGCTTCCTTGTCCGTTGCTTTAAGTTTCAGATCGAGCATAAGTTTGAGTTGCTAAGGTAAGCGACGAACACACAGGCGGGAACAGTCCACAAGCGGCCTAAACCAATCGAACACACCATCCCAACGTCCCAACCGCCGGCCGGTGCAGCCTTAGTCGAGTTTGAATTTGGAGAGGTATTCGGTCGGGTCGTGTTCGATGGCGTTGGGTTGGTCTTTCTTCAGCATGACGTAGTTTTCGATGACCAGCACATCCATGTTGGTCGACATGAAACAGTTCCATGCGTCGCCTGGGGTGCTGACGATTGGTTCTCCCCGCACATTGAAACTTGTGTTGATGAGGACGGGCGAATCTGTTTTCGATTCGAAAGCTTTGAGTAGTTTGTAGTAGCGTTCATGTCGCTCGGGATCGACGGTTTGAACGCGAGCCGAATTGTCGACATGCGTGATCGCGGGAACCGTCGATCGGACAACGTTCAGTTTGTCGAGTCCCTGAACCTGAGCCTGTGATTCATCCACGTTGGTTCGCTTGTCTGCATGAACGTCGGCGACCAACAGCATGTACGGGCTGTTGTGTTCCGGGTCGATCTCGAAGTACTCCGACGCGCGATTGTGAAGGATTGAGGGGGCGAACGGACGAAACGATTCTCTGAATTTGATTTTCAAATTCATGATCGACTGCATCTTCGTACTTCGTGCGTCTCCGAGGATGCTGCGTGCACCAAGTGCTCTGGGGCCGAATTCCATACGTCCCTGCATCCAGCCGACGACGTTTTCAGTTGCCAGCAGGTCAGCGACGTACCGACAGAGTTCGTCGAAGTCTTCGAACTTCGTGAACACCGCGTCCTGGGCTTTGAGAAACGTCTCGACATGCTGAGGCTTCGCCGCCGGGCCCAGATACGAGGCGCTTTGGCCGTCTGGTTTGATTGCAGTTCGGGGCTTGTCCAGGAGTTGATGCCAAATGAACTGAGCAACGCCGAGTGCACCGCCGGCATCTCCGGCAGCAGGTTGAATCCAAATGTCTTCGAATGGGGTTTCGCGAAGTATGCAGCCATTGGCAACGCAGTTCAGAGCAACGCCGCCCGCCATCACCAGGTGTTTCATACCAGTCGTTGCATGCAAATGATTCGCCATGCGCAGCAGGATCTCTTCCGTGACTTTCTGAACCGATGCAGCGAGATCCATGTGTCGCTGCTGAAGATCCGATTCCGGTTTCCGCGGCGGTGAACCGAATAGCTTGTCGAACTTTCCCGAGGTCATGGTGCGACCGGTGTGGTAGTTGAAGTACGACATGTCCATGCGGAATGATCCGTCGTCTTTCAAATCCAACAAGTGTTCGAGAATGGTGTCGGCGTACTTCGGTTCTCCATAGGGGGCGAGCCCCATGAGCTTGTACTCGCCGGAGTTCACTTTGAATCCGCAGTAGTAAGTGAACGCCGTGTAAAGCAGTCCGAGTGAGTGGGGGAACCGCAGTTCATTTTGCAGTTCAATCTTGTTGCCGCGACCGATGCCGGTTGTGGCTGTTGCCCATTCGCCAACACCATCAACAGTCAGTATTGCGGCTTCATCGTAGGGCGACGGAAAGAACGCGCTGGCTGCGTGTGATTCGTGGTGGTTGGTAAAGACAATGCGGCGTTTGTATTCGCCGTTGAGCGATTTCTTGATCTCTCTGGGGATGTGCAGTTTCTGTTTGATCCAAATCGGCAGAGCGGAAATGAATGACGAGAAGCCGGTCGGAGCGAACGAGACCCATGTCTCCAGAAGTCGTTCAAATGTCAGCAGTGGCTTGTCGTAGAATCCGACGTAGTCGAGGTCGGCAACGGTTAGTCCGGCTTCAGACAGGCAGTAGCGAATTGCGTTCTCCGGCATTGCCGGGTCGTGCTTGGTGCGGGTAAAGCGTTCTTCCTGCGCAGCGGCGATAATCTGGCCGTCGACGACAAGCGCTGCGGCGGAGTCGTGATAGAGTCCGGAGATGCCAAGGATTGCTGTCATGCAGTGATGCGAACGAGGTTCTCGCTGCCTTCGAAGAGTTGCTGCTCACAGTTGATATCATCGGTTCAATGCTTGTGAATTGGGAGCAGCAGGCGAACGAAATCAGCGTTTGGCAGTGAGGAAGGGCCCAATCGTCCGGTTTTTGCCACCGCGCATGAAAAATGGCTCCGACCGAAGTCGGAGCCATTGACGCTTTGCTTCCTGTTGCCAGATAGTGGCAGCAAACTTCGCCTAGAAGTCGAAGAAGAATTCCCACCCTGGTGTGTACTCAATACCGCCAAAGACGCTGTCGTTGGTGGTTTCGAAGATGTCGAAGTCGAGCCCGCCGTCAGCAACGAAGTCTGAAGCGAAGGTTGAATTCGACAGAGTGAATGTGTCGGTTCCGTTGTTCGTGAACATGTACACGGGACCGATGAATTCAGAATCGTAGACGCGGAAGAAGTCTGAACCGTCAAGTGAGTTCACATCGACAAGTCCGCCAACGTAAGCGTCACGAATCTCAACCGCACTGCCGCCACCGAAGTTGTAGCAAATCAGGTTGTCTTGAATCGTTGTGCCTTCGAACCGTACTTCATCGAAACCACCACCGCTTGAGTAAACAACGTTGCCGATTGTCAGGTTGTCGCCTGCTTCAAGTCGTCCGTTGCCATCGCCACAGTTGATGTCGAGCGAACCAATGAAGGCTGGTGTTGCTGGTGGAAAACCAACGCTGCCGAACACGACTTCGTCTGCGCCCTGTCCACTGAAGGACGTGATGCGACCAATGTCGAGTCGGAAGGGAGGACCGGTGAGACCGTCACGTAGTTCAAGGAAGCTGCCGCCGTCGCCGTTGTTGATCTGTAGTTCAGAAGTCTGAACGTTGATCAGGTCAGCATCGTCGTAGCCAAAGCCACTTGTGAAGTTAATGACGCCACCAACAGCAGTATTGTAGATCTGCTTGAGTGTTTCGCCTTCGCCACAGAATGCGAACAAGCTGTCGCCGATAGAAACGTCACCGGTTGAAACAGCGAGGGTTCCACCTTCAACCAAAACGCTTAGTGAACCAGCAACACCGCTGAACAGTGACTGGAACTTTGTTTCGCCGATACCGGTGCTGGCGTAGAAGTCGCCGCCAACGATGCCGAACAAAGAAACGTCGTCGTTTCCATAACCGTAGTTGTCGATCAGAACTGAACCACCAACAACGGAGGTCTGGTTGATGCGGCCGATTTCAACCTTGCTCGCACCATCCGGGCTGGCGGCAAGAACGCTACCATCGACGGTTGTTCCAAGAACTCGAACTACCTGACGACCACTGCCGTCGTATGCAGCGACATCACCTGCGATTGCCGATCGAACGACGTTAAGGCGATTGTTGCCTTCGTTGTCGTCTGAAATCACGCTACCGCTGGACCGCAGTCCGCGAACAGTCGCGCGGTCGTTGCCGGGACCGCCGTAGATGAAAACGCCAGCGGTCAGTTCAGGGAAATCAAGTCCCTCAAATGTCACTTTGTCGTTTCCACCAAGCATGTTGATGGTCAGGTTGCCGGATGGCAGCTCAAACGTTGTTGTGGGGAAGCTGCCGTTTGTGCTTCGTACCTGGTAGATGTTGTCACCAGGTGTGGCGTCATCTTCGATGACGGCACAGTCATCTCCCTCTGAGAGATTGATGGTTGTTGCCCACTGTGGGGCGGCGAATGCCGTGCCTGTCATCAGACCGAGGCAAGCCAAACTGAGTGAAATTCGCATCGAAAGAGTGGCCTTTCTTAGGGTTTTTGCTTCCATGCGATACGGGGTGTTTTTCGTCCTCGGAGAGTAGTCGGACTGAACACCCGTTTGAACCCTTAAATTCCCTATTTTGCCTGTCTTGTGTGATGCTATTTTTCAACCGGCTTGCCCATCAGTCGGTGTGGTTGGCAATTCGCATGACCACAATTGCAAGCAATGTTTGGGGAATTGTGTGGCTGCAGAAGAACAGCAGGCAGTTCTCGCCCCTGAGCACCAGCAGAATCAGGCATAGCCCTGAGGTCACAGCCATTGCAACAGAGGCCCCCGAGATGACAAACAAGAAGAGCGGCTGGAAGGCGCCTTGGACCAGGCTGAACCAACGCGGGAGTAGCACGCATCCAACTATGATTGGACCTGCGCAGCCGATTGCCGTGAGCGGCTCAAGAGTTTCGATGTCAGCATCCCATCGGAACGGTGACAGCGTGGCGATGTTTTGGGCGACGTTGATGGCCGTAAGAGCCGCAGTCAGAAGTAACCAGTAGTACGGCAAAGCGAGAGTGTGCTTCAAAGGCCAATCCTCCTCGGCGAATTACCGTGGCTTCGCGCGTTCGACGCATTCGTTGAGGACCCGTTCTACGAGAACTCCAACAACGTGTAGCCGAAACTCGCGAGTGCCTCGCATGTCGTCAATCGGCGAAGCCACCGACCTTGCGATCTCAACAGCCTTCGCGATAGCAGAGTCAATCTTCATTCCGACCAACTCGTCGGTGCCGACCAGCAAAGGTATTGGCGCGACGGCGCCGAGGGCAATTCGGATTTGTTCAACTTGTTCGCCGTCCTCGGAAAGTTGCAGCGATGCTCCCACACCAACGACAGCGATGTCCATCTCGTTTCGAGGAATGAACCGCCGATAATGCGAACCCGTTCGCGCGGCGGGTCGAGGAATCTTGATGGATACCAAGACATCTCCCGCTGACTCTGCCGACAACACATTGCGGCCCGGGCCGGTGCAGAAGTCGTGGATTGGTTTCTGCTGAGTGCCACCTCGTCCCTGCAGAACGCAAACCGCATTCAGAGCGATGAGCGCGGGGATGGAATCGGCCGCAGGACTTGATGTGCAGAGGTTGCCGCCAAGTGTTGCTCGGTTCTGAATTTGAATTCCGCCAATGATGCTGGTCGCGTCGATCAACGCTCCGAAATGAGCCTTGGCATCAGTGTGTTCATAAATCCGAGAACAAGGAACCGCCGCACCGACGGTGAGCCCGGAGTCGTCGAACGAGAGTTCGTTCATCTCCGGGATCTTCTTGATGTCGATCACAACATCAGGGCTAAATCGACCCGTTCGGATGTGATCGATGAGGTCCGTTCCACCGGCCAGGATTCGAGCCTTCTCACCGTACTCGGCAACTTTCGCAGACAGTTCTTTTAGATCCGTCGGAGCTTCATATTCAAAGTCTGTCATAGCTTTTCGCCTGCGAGTTCGATTCGTGTTTTACGCCGCGTTACTTGGCCGCTTCTTTCCAGTCGCGCCAAAGCCATCTCAACGAATCCGGCAGGATCGCGCCGCCGTGGTTGCCATTGTGTCCGCCTTCGCCGCCAACGAATTTGAAATCGTAGTCTCGGAATGCCAGTGCTTTCTCCATCTGCAGATTAGAGAGCCACCAGTTACCGTGTTGGTTGTCCAGGTCATTGCTTCCATCCTGCAGAAATACACGAATCGGCTTCACGTCTGGATGTTTGCGAATCAATGCCGGGTAGACATGCCCGCCGCGGATATTTGTGAAGCTGCCGACATGGCTGAGCACTTTGTGGAACTGGTCCGGTCGCTCCCACGCCACGGTGAACGCACAGATTCCGCCACTGCTGATGCCGCCTATGGCTCGCATTTTAGGATTCCTGGACAGCTTATAGCTCTTCTCTACCTCGGGCAGAATTTCCTGCAGCAGCAGATTTGCATACGCCGGGGAGAGTGTGTCGTACTCGTTAGCTCGATTCGTTGGGCGTGGTCGCCAGCCGCGTTTCTTTGGCAACTCTCCTTTGGTTCCCGGATCGATGAACACACCAATCGTTACAGGGATGTCGCCCTTGTGAATTAGGTTGTCGAATACGATGGGAACTCGGAAGTCGGCAGATTCACTGGCGTACGCGTGGCCGTCCTGAAACACCATGAGTGCTGCTGGTTCTGAACCGTCGTATTGAGCCGGCACGTAAACCGAGTACCGACGTTTGGTTCCCGGGAAGACCTTCGATTCATTCCATTCGTGTTCGGTGATCTTGCCTTTCGGGACGCCTTCCTGCCGTTTCGAATCGGGGCCGCGTTCATAGCGAACCTCTTTTTTGTCGTCCTGACCGATAGCGGTCGAGACAACGGTGAGGCAGAGAATGACAACAAGTTGGAAGCGCATGGAGAGTCCTTCAGAGGTTGAATCGATTATCGTGGCTCGGTCTTCTTTTGCAATTCGTCAAGCGACACCAGGACGATCGCGACTTGTGACGGGACGATTGTTGCTCATACGCTGTTGTTCTTCTGCCTGCCTTGAACGAAGAGAAATCTCGATGCGTTCCCTTATTCTGCTCCTGATCGCAACACCCGCGATTGCTCAGTCTGACGCTGCCAGCTTAAAAAAAGCGCTGGTGCTACATGCTCCATTCGATGGGTCTGCTAACGCCGCCTTTGCGAAGGGCGATCCGGTTCTCTACAGCACTCAATCGACGAAACGAACGGATGCTGAAGCTGGATTGAAAGGAGACGTGAAGCTACTGGCTGATGCTGGCCGCACTGGTGGCTGTCTGCATTTCACAAAGAAGGGTAAGTGGTTCCCGTTCTTTAAGGGCGAGGGCAATTTTTCTATACCGGAAGCAGGCAAGCCGTTTGCAGGAACAGTTTCGTTCTGGATGAAACTGAATCCGGCGAAAGATCTTGAACCGGGTTTCGTCGACCCCATTCAAATTACTGATAAGAAGTGGAACGACGCGTCTTTCTTTCTGGACTTCACTAAGGAGAACCCACGTCAGTTCAGGCTCGGTTGCTACTCGAACTACAAGTTCTGGAACCCGAAGGCTCTGAAGTACGAAGAGGTCCCTGATAGCAAACGCCCACTCGGGATAGTGAAGAAACTATCCTTCTCAAATGACCAATGGACGCACGTCGCTTTCACTTGGGAAGACTTCAACACCAACAAACCCGGTCGAGCCGTCCTGTACCTTGATGGCAGGCCCGCTGCGAAAGTAGATCGGCCACAGCGATTCGATTGGAACCCGAAGGATGTCAGCATCATGCTTGGTATCGGCTACGTCGGAAAGATCGACGACCTAAGCGTCTTCAACCGAGCACTCACTGAGGCTGAATTGCAAAGGCTATTCAAAATGCCAGACGGCGTTGTTTCGCTTTACCGCTAGCCGATTTCAAACTGCCATGGTGCGTCGAAAAGTTGTAACTCAACTATGTCGTCGATCTGGGAAAACTCGAGCGTTAGTGCGTCGGTCTCAGAAGTTTCTTTCTGTGAGTCAGTTCTTTTTCTGCCAACTTCTGCAGTTGTTCGTTGCCTCCAAAAGAGATGTGCTGCAGTTTCGGCAACGAGTGAATCACGTCCATTGCATTCTCAGGTGAGAGCTTTGAACCATTAAGAAACGCGGATTGCAGGCTGGGATGATTTGCGAACATCGCGAATTGTTCGTCGGTAAGTGCGGGTTTACGAAACGCAAGGATCTCAAGTTTGGGCAGTTCGGCGATTACCTTGAACCCCGCATCGTCAACGGAGGCAGGCGTCAGCTCCAAGTGACGCAAGCGTTTAAGCGATTTAATCGAACTCACGCATTCGCTAGTCAGCTTTGGTGATGCGAGCCAAAGGATCTCTAGCTTCGTCATGTTGCTCAGTAGCCGAACACCTTTGTCGGTAAACTGCTTCGAGCGAACATCCAACCACGTGAGCTTCTTCGTTCGAAGTGCCAGCAGGCCCAGTGACTTATCAGTGAGCTTGTCTACGTCATGATTGAATCGCAGCATTTCGAGTCTGGGCAGTGATGCGATTCTCGAAACGAACCTGTCAGTCAGGGCGGCACCTCCGACGATGTCGATACTCTCAAGCGTCTTTGCTACTCGGAGGTATTCGGCACACTTGTCCGTGATTGCCGGACGCTTGCCTTCTGTCAATTCCTTCGTCGCTTCAATGACCACACCCTTGATCCTGGGGAGCTTTGCGATGAACGCCAGGTCTTCGTCTTTCATGCCCTTCTTGCAAAGCTCAAGCCATTCGAGCCGTGTCAGTTGGCTCAGCTTCGTCAAGTCTCCATCAATGGTAACACACTCCGCCCCCCCGGCGGCTTGTCCCAGTTTTAGCTCCGTGATTTGTCTCAATGTGGACAGGTAGTCGATGTCATCTTTGTTCAAATCTGTGTAGTAGTCGACATCGACCATCTCAAGGTGGCGGAACCGATTCAGCCCTGTCGTTCTCAGTTTCCCAGCACCTGCACGAAACGTCGCCACAACCACACGGTCGTTCTCGTCCACGCGCAGTTGGCAATTCGTACCTTGCCGAACCTTCAGCTCCGGGAATTGTGCCGTGCATGGACCGCCTGTTGGCAGCAGGATTCCGAGTGTCAGGAGTAACAGGGTTCTCATGCCGCAATCATATCAGAACCACTAATGCACACTAATGAGACACTAATCAGTCCTCGCAACATTAGTGCCTATTAGCGTGCATTAGTGGTTAAGAAAGAACGTAGGCCGGACCAAGCGAAGCGCAGTTCCGGCACCGTGCGAATGTTGTCGCTTGAATCCACTCGCGCGCATTGCCGGAGCTGCGTCGTTTCGCTCCTGGATCCGGCCTACATTAGTAGTCCACTAATCATCCGCTTTTGACGCGTCCTTGATCACGAACCGAGCCTTCAGTCGAGCGACCTCCGTTGCCACACCGGCCGTCTTCACTGAGTTCAGCACCTGTTCGAAATCCTTGTACGCAGCCGGAGCTTCGT
>JBGCDN010000036.1:0-16335 GCA_045105495.1 Planctomycetaceae bacterium | reverse complement strand
TCGTTTGCGGAAATTCGGTCGTCGCCCTCACCACCAATAAGCGAGTCGGCTCCTTCATGGCCCAAAATTCGGTCGTCGCCGTCGCCACCAAAGATCGTGTCGTCACCTTGTTCACCAGCAAGCAGGTCATTCCCGCCACCGCCTCGAACGACGTCGGGTCCAGCGTCACCTGTGAGGTTGTCGCGGCCCTCTCCGCCGTCGATTGAATCGGCGCCGTCGTGACCATTAATGGAGTCGTTTCCATCTAGCCCGTTTATGGTGTCATTGCCGCCGTTGCCGTAGGGAACGTCATCGCCTGCCGAGCCATCGATCGAGTCGTCACCAAGACCACCGCGGACTGCATCGGCAGCCCCGGACAGCGTGTCATCGCCCTCACCCCCCGTGACTTCTCCTTCAATTAGGAACACCACATTGTCGTTCCCGTCGCCCGCATTGATATCGACTTTGTCCACGTTGGCTGATGGGAAGCTGGTCGACTCCGTCGTCAGATTGCAAGAAACAACAATGTTGCCAAGTTCGTCTGGCATGACGGAGAAATCGTCGTTTCCAGCGGTTCCCCGCACGACCAGGGTATCTCCGTCCATGAACGCGTTGACGCCGCTCAACAGCGCGCGTGTTTCGAGGGATTCGGGGGAACTATTGATTGAACGGCGTGTTCTTCGACTCATCTTTGCAATCCTTTGCAACGGGGCCAGTAGATTTGAATTGCCCGCGACAACCTCACCGCGCTTGTGAATGTGCGAACGCACGCTTTGCGCAGTCGAGGCAATCAGGATGAGATATCGTCCCATCCGAGTCTGCGGATTATGGTGATCGGGTGGGCGAGGCCGAATACAGGTTCGCGCATGAAATTACGGCGGATCGTGCCTGAGACGCGATCGGTTTGAAGCACGATCTGCCGAGAGCCGCAAATTGCCGCTAGTTCGCCTCTGCGGTGACCGCCGCGAAATCAACGGTTGCGAAGTAGTCGTCGAGAGTTTCAGCTCGTCGAATCTGTTGAACGCTCCCGTCTGACTTCAGCAGTAATTCAGCGCTTCGAAGTTTGCCGTTGTATTGGAAGCCCATTGAATGTCCGTGGGCACCCGCGTCATGGATGACAAGAACGTCTCCAGCTTCTAGCTCTGGCATCTCCCTATCGATCGCAAACTTATCGTTGTTCTCGCACAGAGAACCAACAACATCGACCGTTCGATCGTGAGGTGCATCTTCCTTACCGACTGCCGTGATGTGGTGGTAGGCGCCATACATTCCAGGGCGCATGAGGTTTGCCATGCAGGCGTCCACACCAACATAGTCTTTATAAATATGCTTGTGATGAATCACTCGCGTTACAAGAAAACCGTACGGTCCGGTCATCATGCGACCGTTTTCCATCATGATTTGGAGTGGATCCAAGCCAGCTGGCTCAATCATTTCTTCGTACGCCTTGCGGACTCCCTGGCTTACGTAAACGAGGTCAACGGGCTGCTCGCCCGGTCGGTAAGGAATACCAACGCCGCCGCCAAGGTTCACGAAACTGAGGCTGATACCGAGTCGTTCTTTGAGTTCGACTGCGATTTCGAAAACCATGCGCGCGGTTTCGATGAAGAAGTCGGCGTTCAATTCGTTCGATGCCACCATTGTGTGAAGCCCGAACTTCTTGACGCCTCGCTCAGCAAGAGTCTTGTAACCTTCGAACAGCTGTTCTCGGGTAAAGCCGTACTTGGCTTCCTCAGGGTTCCCGATGATCGCGTTCCCTTCGCGGAGCGGGCCGGGGTTGTAGCGGAAGCTGAGAACCTCTGGCAGACCCACGTTTTGTTCGAGGTAGTCGATGTGCGAGATATCATCGAGGTTGATAATCGCGCCGAGCTCAACCGCTTTTTGATATTCGTGAACCTGTGTGTTGTTCGAGGTGAACATGATCTCTTCACCACGGATCCCAAGCCGTTCGCACAGAATTAGCTCAGCCAAGCTGGAACAGTCGCCGCCGCAGCCCTCTTCGTGAAGCATACCCACGAGATGCGGGTTTGGAGCCGCTTTGACTGCGTAATATTCTTTGAAGTTCTTACACCACCCGAACGCTTCGTTGAGCTGCCGAGCGTTTGCCCGAATGCCAGCCTCGTCGTAGAGGTAGAACGGAGTTGGGTAGTCTTCCGCAATCTGTTCAATTTGGGATGCGGGGAAGGGGAGTGTCTTTGTGTTCATTGCAATGCCGCTTGGCTAAGGGGTTGAGCACAGATTCTATGGTTGATGTTCTGAACATCCAGTGACCGGACGGACGAAACGAGCACTTCAATACGTTGTTCCGTCACATCCCGTTCAAGTCACCACGTTTTCGGTCTCGATACAATCGTTACGGTCTCGCAATTCACATTGCGCGCGGAATGGTTCCGGGTGGGTGAAAATAGGGATTGTACTGAATGTTGCGAAAGTAGTTGAGAATGGGCTCCAGGCCTCAATAGCATTGGCACCAGAGCTTTCGCGTTTGCGTGAGCCGCAATTCGTGCGCCCGTCTGGACCTCTCGGATTTCCCCCATGCTGCGGACGTTGTTCAATCTGTTAATCATTGCCACGGTGACCACCGGGTTCTCCAGCGAAGTTTTCGCGCAGGACGAACCCGTTGGGGAATCGCCGCTGGATTCGCCATTCCTGGTAGAACCACAGACGACCGTCGACATCTTTGATGCGGCGAGAATCTCTGTGCAGCTCGCCAGACCAGCATTGGCCAAGCAGTACATCGATAAGCTGCTGGAAACGGCGACTGACGATCAGTTGCTTGAGATTCGTGAGAAGTTCGGAGTGGCCGAGTTGCTACGCTTCGCCGGTATCCTGGAGCTGCAGCCGTCATCAAGGACTCTGCTGCAAAGATCCAATGCTGCGTTCCGAAAGCAGGCCGAAGATCCAGAGCGACTGAGAACCATCATACAGGGATTGAAAGGTTCTCCTTCTGATCGAGCTGAGGCGCTGGAATCACTTCGCGCAGGTGGACCGAATGTTGTGGGGACCATGCTTGGTGTGATCGCCGACGACACGCAGGCTGATCTTCACGAACCAGTTACCATTGCCCTAAGCCGGATGACCCCGGACGCCGTTCCTGCGATTCGAGCAGGCATCGATTCGCCAAACGTTCGTGTTCGCACATCGTGCCTTGTTGCACTCGGATATCTCGGTGACCGCAGCGTTGTTCCCTACCTCTGGCGACCAGCGTTCGCTCCGGATGTTCCCAGCGGCGTGCGTTCTGCTGCGAGAAAGACGTTGCAGCAGTTGCTTGCCGGTGTCCGGAATCGACCGCGTCGAATCAACAACATTGGAGCTGCCGAAGACCTCTACCATGAGGCGATCCAGTACTTCAACGGTTCACATCGTTGGTCGACAGACGACGATCGTAACGTCGCGATCTGGGCGTGGGACAGCGGTCAGCTTAGCGGAACACCAACCGATGCCGAGATCGCGTCGCTCAAGACCGGTGCTCGGCTCGCGCGGGATGCAATGGAGCTTGCTCCGCAGGATTTGAAGAAGCAGGCACTCTATCTCGCGTTCTCGTTGGCTCACGATTCACGCAAAGTCGGATGGACTAAGCCACTGCCTCTAGAAACCGGTTCAGCACAAGACGTCGGTCTATCCGTTGGCGCAGCGGTCCTGAGCGAAGCTCTCGACGCTGCACTCACGCACAACAATACACACGCCGCACGCGGGGCATTGGCTGCGATTTGGCAGGTTGGGCACAGAGAGCTTCTGCGTCGAACCGGCGAGGGCTCGTCACCAATCTACAGAGCCCTCTCGCATCCCGATCAACGGATTCAGCTGGCTGCAGCGAATGCCATCTTGAATCTCAGCCCGAGTGAGGAGTTTGCTGGAAGTACACAAGTGCTTGCAGTGCTATCTCGAGCATTGCGAAACGACGGGAAAATCAAGTGCCTTGTTGCCGATCCGAACAACGGTCGAGCAAGCGCGATGGCATCGATGATTTCAGATCTTGGATATGTTTCCACTACCGCTTCGACAGGCCGGCAGGCGTTCCAGCAAGCGGCCGATCGAAGCGACATCAACCTGATTGCTCTCAATGCCAACGTGACTCAGTGGGCGTTGTCGGAAACCATTGCGAACCTCAGAGCTGATGCGAGGACTTCGGGTATCCCTATCGTGATCTATGGTCCAGCGTTCGTTCGCGGACGACTCGGTACGACCATGAGCCGCTACGATGACATCACCTTTCTCGAAGAATCAGACCAGGTTGACGACGGCTCAAGGAAGTTGGTCGAATTGAGTCTCAAGCCATTCCTCGAATCGACACTCCCGCAAATCAGCGAAGCGGAGCTGGCAGCTCAAAAGTCGTTGGCCGCTGATTGGTTCGCTCAGCTTTCCGGGCCACGTCGCTCGTCACCGTTAAATCTCTCACTCGCTCAGCCATCACTGCTTGATGGGGCTGGTGAAGAGGCAATCGCTCGACAGTGCATTCAGGCACTGGGGTCGATCCCGACTGCGGGGATTCAGGCCGAATTACAGAGCCTTGCGGTATCTGAGACGAATCCCGAATCGACTCGCTTGTTCGCGATGAACGAGCTGGCCTTCCACATTCAGCGAAACAGCCTGATGCTGGGACCATCACAGCAGTTGGACATCGTCAAACTGGCTCAGGCTGTGGCTGGAACACCGTTGTCGTCTGCTGCCTCGGCACTCGCAGGTTCCATGCAGCCGAGCGCCCGACAGACCTACAAGCGTCTCAAGCAGTACCGCCCGTAGTCGATGTTGTTGTCTACCGTGCCCTAAAATTAGGCACCGGAGTTCGGGTTGGTTTGGCTCATCGCGTTCTTGATCGAATCTTTGGTGCTTTCAGTGCAAACAAAGCTGGAAATTCAAGCATTCTTCGCTACATTGCGCTCGCTTTAAGCGCAGTTTTGACTTGAGGATGCCGTCGTGGCGACAGAAAGCGGCTTGAACGGGATTATTGGCAGTGGTCCCGCCATGGAAGAGGTGTTTCGGATTACGCGGCAGGTTTCTCCAACGAACGCCACCGTGCTGCTGACTGGAGAGACGGGTACCGGCAAGGAGCTGGTCGCCAGGGCCATTCATGAACTCAGCCCCCGTGCATCTGCTCCCTTTATCCGTGTGAACTGCGGGGCTTTGTCGGAAACGTTGCTGGAGAGCGAGCTGTTCGGCCATGCGAAGGGGGCCTTCACCAGTGCTCATCAAAACCGGACGGGTCGGTTCGAAGCCGCACATGGTGGAACCATCTTCCTCGATGAGATCAACTCGGTTAGCTATCAGTTGCAGGTGAAGCTGCTTCGGGTCCTGCAGGAACAGGAATTCGAACGCGTTGGCGACACTCGAACCATTAGTGTCGACTGTCGGATCGTGGCTGCGACAAACGCCGATCTTCTGGAAAAGATTGACGAAGGTTCGTTTCGCGAAGACCTGTACTACCGGCTCAACGTGATTCCGATTTACCTTCCCGCTCTGCGGCAACGCCCGGAAGACATTGCAGCGTTGGTCGATTTCTTTGCTCGAAACTACGCACAGGCCAACGATCGCGAAGTGCCCAGACTCACACCCGAGGCCCTGCGAGCGCTGACGACTTATCAGTGGCCTGGGAACGTGCGTGAGCTGCAGAATTACGTCGAGCGAGCCATTGTCTTCTCGACTTCACCGGTGCTGGACATCGATTTACTTCCGCCGCACGTACGTGGTTTAGCCCCAGTTCGGATTGGGCGTCACCGAGTGAGCGACATCGAAAGCATGTGCGCTGACCTTGTGACGCGTGGGATGATCGAAGCAGGCGAAGGCTCGGCGGACTTGCACGACAAGGTTGTGTCGTTGGTTGAACGCGAGTTGATCCAGCAGGTGCTGAAGGTTTGTCAGGGAGTTCAGACGAAGGCAGCGTCGCGATTGGGGATCAATCGGAATACTTTGCACAAGAAGATCGAAGACTACAAACTACACGATGTTGTTCGATGAGTTTCAGCGTCAGACTGAATCTTCTTTGAGGTGGCCGTATAATCACACGGTTCGATCCTTTGCCCAATTGATTTCATGCTAAGCAACGTCCAGCTTTCCTGCTTCCTGCTAAGCTATCTCGCCGCACTTGGCTTCGAGATTTTTGCGACGCTCCGCAAAAGTACGGCAGCCAGATGGGCGGCAATCGGACTGACGGTGGCGGGGCTTATTGCCCATACGGCTTACCTCGCGATTCGAAGTCGAGAAGCGAACCTGCCACCCCTGCTGAGCTCGACTCAGGACTGGGTCTTGGTACTCGCCTGGCTCACGGTTTTCCTCTACCTCGCAATCATCGCGCTCGATCGAAACCTTCCGTTGGGACTATTCCTACTGCCCGTGGTGCTGGCGTTGATTGCGATTGCTCTTGTGTTCAAGACAGATCCGCACTCCATGATCGCCGACTTGGCATTACGGCGATGGATCATGTTGCACGCCTCCGCGCTGGCGATTGGAACCGGTGGAGTTCTTCATGGATTCGTGCTGAGCATCATGTATCTCATTCAGCATCGACGGCTCCGAGAGAAGATGGGAACGTCACCGAAGATACCGTTGCCGAACCTTGAGAAGTTGGCTACGTGGAATTGGTGGTCTGTCGTTGTCGCAGTTCCTCTTCTCACCATCGGTCTGCTGGCGGGTGTAATCCTCGGAAGACTGTCAAAGTCGGAATCGTTCTCGTTTTCAGATCCGGTTGTGATCGCTCATGCTGTCGTGTGGCTTGTCATGGCGGCACTCTTCTTCCGTTTGCTGAAGCGTCGAGAAGCTTCCGGTAAGGCAGTGGCGTGGCAGACGATATGGGCGTTTGGGTTCCTCATCGCAACCATGGTTGGACTAGAACTTCTGACTGGCGATGGGAAGCTGGATTCGTTTCATAGTCAGCGATCGATTCAACAGCACAGCTCGGGAGACCGGGTATGAAGCTGTTGATGGTGTACTGCAATCACGAATCGGCTCCATTGCAGGTTCGCGAGCGATTGGCTTTTTCCAACGCGGAAGTTCTGGAGAAAGCCTACAGCCGATGGCGCGATAGTTTTCCGCAGTTTGAGTCTGTGATTCTTTCGACTTGTAACCGCGTCGAAATCTGCGCGGCGACCGAGCAGGATGTGGAACTGACCAGCGACCAGGTTGCAGGCTTCTTATCCGAGTTTCATGAGGTTCCGCGCGACGATTTTGTCTCCAACCTGCAGTCGCTAACTGGTGCGGCGGCTGCGAAGCACTTGTTTGAAGTCACGGCAAGTCTCGACAGCATGGTTCTTGGTGAACCGCAAATCGTGAATCAGGTCAAAGAGGCATACCGCAGTTCTCAGATGCACGAAGCCTGCGGTCCGATCACGAATCTGCTTTTCCAAAGAGCCGTTTCGGTTTCAGCGAAGATTCGTAGCGACACTCGGTTGTCCGAAGGGCGAGTTTCGATAGCCAGCGTAGCGGTGGGTGAGTTTGGAAAGCGGATTTTCAATCGCTTTGATGACAAGCGAGTCTTGGTGATCGGTGCGGGGGAGATGGCAGAGGAAACTCTCCGTTACCTCAATAGCGAAGGTGCGACTCAGATTACGATCGTTAACCGCAATGCGGATCGAGCTCGCAAGCTGGCAGATGAGTTTGGTGGGAAAGTTGTCGGCTTCGACCATCTCGACAATCAGCTGAAGATTGCTGATGTCGTTGTGAGCACCACCGGTGCAACTGACCCCATTATGGACGCCGGTCGGTTCGAAGCACTTCGCAGTTCAGGCAACCGACACACCATCTTCATTCTGGACCTCGGTGCTCCGCGTGACTTTGAATCCGGTGTAGGAACCGTCGATGACAACGTGTTCCTTTACGACATTGACGACTTGAAGGCCGCCTGCGAAGAGAACCGAAACGCACGAAGTGCGGAGCTGGAAACAGCGGCAGCGATGGTGGCGAGTGCGACTGATCGGTTCATGCAGGATATTCACCACCGTGGTACCGGGCCGTTGATTACACGGCTTCGTAGTCAGTGGTCAGACATCAGCCAAAAGGAATTGGAACTTCTGTTCCGGAAGAACCCGCATCTGGGTGAGGGCGACCGCGAAGCAATTCAACGCACGCTTGAACGCGTTGTGAACAAGCTGTTGCACCCACCGCTTGAGACTCTCAAAGATGAGTCCAAAGCAGGAACGCCTCAGGGATTGATGGATGCGTTAAGGCAATTGTTCCAGCTCAAGGATTAGTCGTCGCTTCGAAAGCGCAGGAAGCTATGCGGTGCGATGGCTTCGACGCTTCAGCGGGCTGCGTCGCGAGTTCTACACGACGTATCCAAGCGAACCAAGCACCGCGTAGCCAACAAACACCAGGTACAGTCCACAAAGTACGATGGCCTTGTTCCGCGTGAGCTGATGTTTGTGCCAGATGATTCCAAGGGTAAGCACTGTCAACACGACCAGCAGGATGCGCAGTCCGACGAGTCCTGAAATGGGTTCACCGTCCTGCAGGAGGCTGACCGGTTCCCAGCCTATCAGGTAAGAGTTCACCAGCAGTGGGATGGATAGACATACACAGATGTCGAATATGTTGGAACCGAACGCATTCGAGACGGCCCCCGAATCATCGCCGCGGAGGCCAGAGCCAACTGACAGAAATGTGTCCGGCACAGACGACGCTGCTGCTGCAACGATCACCGCTACGAAGAATGTTGGTACCTGCATGACGACTGCAAGTTCGCGAGTGACTTCCACAAGGAAGTAGCAAGCGGCCGCTGCAGCCAGAGTGGCGATGGCAATAATCGTCCACGATGTCACCGCGTTAAGTCGTACCTCAAATAGCCCAAAAAGAACCTCCGCAGATTCGGTCGTGTCCTCATCGTCAATCCGGGCCCGCAGCACATGAGCTGGAGCAATCTTATGCCCGGCCTGGCCCACAGCCTCAATGACTTGCTCGATAGTCGCCGCATCACCAAGCGCTTGGACGGCTGTGTTCGTTGCGTCCATCTTGCCACGAAATCGTTTCGCGTCGATGTAAAGATGCAGGATGTAGAAACCGTATAGAGCTAGAAAAGTTGCCCCCATCCACCAATGCATCTTGTCGCCTGACAGGAATACAATCAGGACAATCTCACAGCCGACAAACCAGAGTCCATCACGACTGACGACTTCGGGTTCTACATCAACCGTCGGACGATCTTTCCGCTTCATCGCAATCACAAGTGCGACAGCAGCAGGAATCAGAATCATGTTGTACACCGCACTTCCAGCACATGTTGCGATGGTTGCTCCAAACCCCTCAGCGCTGGCGGCGACGGTATCTCCATCTGCAGCTTGCATCGCGATGAGCACGAAGAAGATTCCGCTGAACAGTTCAGGCATCGAACTCGCAACGGCATCAAGGGTTGCTCCACGAACAGAACCCGGTAGGCGAAACTGTTCGCCAATCCACTGAGCTGCATCGGCAAACGGATCGCAGGCCTGCCAAATTGCGATTGAGATGGTGGCGACGGCCGAACCAAGAAATGCCAAACGCCAGCCTGGTCCCATAACCCAGAACAAGCCAAGCAGCACGATGGTCAGCGCAAGGACGGTGAGTCCCTTCACATTGGGGCCGTTGTTCTCTTCGTTCTGAATTTCCTTCGACATGAAGTTCGATCTTGCTGGAACCTTGTCAGCACACGGAAGCGAGGCGTGTGCTCAGTGCTTCGTTTTCACGGGCGCACAAGGTAGCACAGCGATTGATGAACTCAACGGCTGGTCCGTCGCACAGTTCATCCCTGAGTCTGTATACAGGCGCGGTGGATTTTCCGGCAACAAACCACAATGTAAACCTGCGAGTCAATTGCGGTCGTTCCACTCCGGCGTGACAATTGTGGAACACGTCACTTCTCTCAGCAAGTAGGTAGCCATGAAGTCGAACACGCAGCTGATGAGAATTCGCCGCGGCTTTTCGGTCATCGAACTTCTGGTGACGATTGCGGTCATTGGCTTGCTAATGGCTCTCATTGTTCCAGCAGTTCAGGCTGCTCGCGAATCTGCGCGGGCCACTCAGTGTAAGAACAATCTGAAGCAAATTGGCCTTGCGATCAATTCATTCGAATCGCAGCATCGGTTCCTGCCGCCGTCGCGAACCTACGATCATTACACCACTTGGGCATTCGTGATTCTGCCGCACATGGAGCAGGTCAATCTGTTCGATTCGTGGGATCCGAAAGTGAAATACTACTACCAAACCGACGAAGCGCGTCTGACTGCGATTCCGGGCTATTTCTGCCCAAGTCGTCGTAGTTCGGGAATAAGCACTGCGGGCGACGATATTCTTTCGCCGCTTGAAACCAGCGATCATGTTCCCGGTACTCTCAGCGACTACGCTTGTTCCGCCGGGTTCGGAAACGGTTGGAACTGGATCGATTCGAAAGGTGCCATGATCATTGGGCAGGCAACGACCGATCCACCCACGATCCCCTTCGGAAACTTTGCTCCACCAAATGCGACGCTGGTTAGCTGGCGTGGTCGAACCACAATGCAGTCGCTGACCGATGGAGCCAGCAACACTATTCTTGTGGGGGAAAAGCATGTTAGGCCAGATCGCATCGGCATCGCGCAGGAAGATGGAGCGATCTACAACGGAGATCACCCCGGCAACTTCTCTCGCGCTGGCGGGCCAGGCTACCCGATTGCTCGGTTCCCGGAAGACAATTTCAACAACAACTTCGGAAGCTATCACCGCGGCCGATGTCACTTTGTAATGGGCGATGGCAGTGTGCTTGGAATCAGCCCGCTTATTGCGACAGACATTCTCGGCAGGCTCACAACCAGGAACGACGGCAATCCCATCTCCGGAACAGACTATTAGCAACGTCCCGTTGCATCGGGTGCCGATTGGGCGTTGGGATGTGATTGCGTGCGGTTTAGGTGGGTTGAGCGTTTCTGGCCGCGGGTTTGTTGCCATGGCTTCTAGTCTTCTGGAATGCGTTCGACCTCAATTCGGAAGTCGTTCTTGCCTTCTTCCTTCACGGTGAATTCCAGCTTTGATGTGATGAAGTTGGAGAATCGTGGGTCTAGTACCAGTGGTGGCAAATGGTCGGGACGCTCGTGTTTTGTGCCGATTTCGTTGTGGGCGAAGACCGCGACGCGATGTTTTCCCGGTAAGGCTCCGTCGGCCGCTTCGTAGGTTCCCAGTTTGAATGTTCCGTCCGGCCCAATCTGGCCGATAGCGGTAATTGGCTTGTCGTCGACTTCGGTCTCGAACTCGACGCTACCATCAGTCAGCGGCGCACCGTCTTTGAACACGACTGTTCCGGTCACTTCAAAGGTTGCCGGGTTTTCATCGCCACACCCAAGAGTGCAGAACACAGAAATCAAAGCCATTGTCGTGATACACGGGCGAAGCATGCGGTTACTTACTTGGAGTGGATTGCGTGTGTGTCCAGCATATCGCGAATTCAACTGGCTGCCCATCATCCGGAATGAAGTGATGCTTGTCGGCGGAGTCGCAGATCCGCGAAGGTAGTGCGTTCATCTCGCCGAGGGGTGTTCGAGTTCAATCGGAGGTCGAATGAAAATTGGAATTGTTGGAGGCGGCATCGCGGGGACTGCGGCCGCGTGGCAGTTCGCTCAAAACGGCCATGACGTAACGCTATTCGAGCAAGCAGCAAAGTGCGGACCTGTCGGAGCCGGGATCTTGTTGCAACCGAGTGGCCAGCGAGTTCTCGCGAGACTCGGGATTCTCGACGAGGTGATTTCTGGCTCATCACGAATCAACGCGCTGCATGCTCAGCATCGATCCGGGCGTGAGTTGGTTCATTTGGAATATCGAAAGCTGCGAGACACGCTTTTTGGGCTGGGCGTACTGCGAGGCCACGTGTTCTCGATTCTTTTGGAACGCTGCAAGGCGTCTGGTGTGACGATTGTCGAGGGGCGGCGAGTCACGTCTTACAAGGAGAGCTCTACGAGTTTGGAACTGCTCGCTGAGGATGGGCAGCGGTGTGGTGAATTCGACATCGTGGTCGCGGCGGATGGGTCTCGTTCGGCGTTGAGGGAAGCTTCGGGTCTAATTCGATCCGTAACAGAATATCCGGAAGCTGCTCTTTGGATGACGGGGCCCTGGCACGGTGATCAACATCGCCTGCTACAACTTGTCGATAAGACCGGACGGCTTGTCGGAATTCTTCCGCTTGGTCAAAACCGATGCAGCTACTTCTGGGGAATCACAAGGCCCGAGTACAACGACCTACGCGAACGCGGACTGGATGAATGGAAAGATCAGGCGCGAGCGTTCTACGAGCCAGCTTCGGAGATTCTGGACCAGATTCATTCGTTCGATGACATGACCTTCGCGACCTACCGAAACGTAAGAATGCGCCGGGTCGTTAGTCAGCGGATGGCATTCATCGGCGACGCCGCTCACGCGACAAGTCCGCACTTGGGACAGGGGGCCAATCTTGCGCTTGAAGATGCTGAGTGTCTCGCGAATGCGATTGGAACCGGCTGCGACCATGAGGCTGCATTCGCCGCGTACGAAGCTTCACGCAAAGGCACCGTTCGGTACTACACCACACTTACCGGATACCTGACGCCATTTTTTCAAACCACAAATCGAATTCAGCAGGCCCTGCGCAATGTCGCGTTGCCAATAATGCCTCGGCTACCATTTGTGGGCGGTCAAATGGTTCTCACAATGGCTGGTCTTAAACGTGGGTGGTTCCAGTTTTCTGATGAGAACATGAAGGGGTAGTGGCATGAGTTCCGTACCGAAACTGATTCTGTTTCTGGGCATCGCCGTTCTGGTAGGAGCGATTGTGATTAGTCAGGGATTTGGTTCGAAACGACCCCGTCGGACTCCGCCAACGGGACCCGACAGCTTGCGATACGTTCGCCCCGATGACGCAACACTGCGAGAACGACTTACGGATCTGCAGTACAAAGTCACTCAGTTGGATGGCACGGAACGGCCATTTCAAAACGAGTATTGGGACAACAAGGCCGCTGGGGTTTATGTCGACGTCGTCACCGGTGAACCGCTATTTCACTCGAAGGACAAGTTCAAGTCCGGGACCGGTTGGCCATCATTCACCAAGCCGTTGGTTGGGGCGAACGTTGTTGAACACACAGACTACAAGCTTCTGCTGCCGCGAACTGAAGTGCGATCGACCTACGGAGATTCCCACTTGGGCCATGTGTTCAATGACGGGCCAGCTCCGACTGGTAAGCGGTACTGCATCAACTCAGCCGCTCTTCGATTCATCCCGACGGAACAATTGGAAGCTGAAGGCTACGCTGAGTTCGCCGTGGAAAAGACGGAAAGCGATCGTCCAGAGTGAGGTAGCAGTTCACGCAGTTTTCGAACCTGAGGTCACTTGCTGTCAGGGAGCACGGGTTCGAGTGGTACAACCGCGATGTCCGAAAAGTACGCTCGGCCAGTCGTGCGAACGTAGATCGCTGAATCGTCGCCAGCTTTCGCTGGAATGGCCGTCAGCTGCTTTTGATTGACGATAACGAACCACGCGTTGGGCTGTCGTTCAATTCGAATTGCGTTGAGGCTCCCATCCAAGGGTGTTTCGAGTGGTGGTTGCGAACTCTTGAAGAAGTCTTGCGAGTCCGATTCCGCAGTACCGAATCCACTACGGTCATCTCTGACGATTCCCGTGCCTGAGATGGCAAGTTGTTTCTGTAAATGCACAACCCGGCAGTTCCCACTCGGTTCGAAACCAAAGCACACATCTACCTCTGCGCCTTGGCTCGTGTCGACTTCAATTCGGAAGCGAAAGTACCCCGACTGCTTGTGTTCCGGTTCAATTGCGAACCGCATCCAGCCGTCAGTTCCTTCAAGTACCCGAGCACCTTCGGCGTTTTCGCTAACTCGCCAAATTGAACGAATTCGATTGTCGGGAAGCTTGAAGCCATCGAACAGCGGGATCTCGCCAGATGCCTTCACGGTATCCAAGCGAGGTGGCGTTTGATTTGTTGGCGCCGAGTTTTCGTTCGTGGGGAAAACCGTACTCAGGCCGAATCCAATGACGGCAATGGTTCCTGCTGCCAGGAGCCCGCGTACCCAAGGTCGTGCAAAGGCACCCGATGAAGGTTTGGCAAACGGTGTTTCCGAGGCAGTGCCGTTGAGGATCTCAGCGATTCGCGAGTCCAAGCTGTCGTAGTCTTGAATTCGATCGTCCGGGTTCGATCGGCTCATGTCGCGGATCAGGCGTGCGACACTGTTAGGTACAGCGTCGTCTATTCCGTCCAGCCAATCGTCAGAACCCTGCATCTTGGCAGCGATTGCCTTGAACACATTTGCCGTGCCGAACGGCTGTTTGCCCGTCACCATATGAAACAACGTCGCGCCGAGGGCGAAGATGTCTGCTCGCTGATCGACGTCCGTGGATTCCAATTGTTCGGGGGCGACGTAGCTGGGCGAACCCAAAGTCGCGCCTGCAACGGTGAGCCGAGTTAGGTCAGTCCGTTGGACATTGAATGCCAGTCCGAAGTCTGTGACCTTGATGATCTTGTTGTTCGGAAGATCAGAGATTCCTGCTTTGTCGTCAGTCAGCATCAGGTTGGCCGGTTTGATGTCTCGATGGACGACACCTTCGGCGTTTGCATACTTCAAGGCCGCGGAGACCTGTTTGATCATCTTCAGCGAGTGAGCAGGTTCAATCGCGCCGCTTCGATCGATAGTTTCTTCCAGTGACTCTCCACTTAAAAACTCCATCGCAAGATATACGCGTTGCTGATGAACGCCATAATCGTAAACCGCCACGATGCCGGGATGCTGCAGGCTGGCGCCAATTCTGGCTTCCAGTTGGCTTCTGGCGGTGACTGACGCGTCATCAAGAAGGCCCGAACGCAGTAGCTTTAATGCGACATCACGACCCAGAGTGTTGTGTTTGGCGCGATACACGACCCCTGCGGCACCCTGTCCGAGCAGCTCTTCAATTTCGTAGCCGGGAAGGAACTCGGTTGGATCTGCCAGAGGTCGTAGCATGTCGACATCGGACGTTGAGATTAGCTCGCGTTGAATCGCGTGATCACAAACATCGCCGGAGAGTGAGCTGACCGACTGATAGGCCTCCGGTGGAAGTATCCCCCGCGCAGCAGCAAGTTCGAGAATCTTGCGGCTTAGTCTTTGAGATTCGGACTGTTCCGACATCGATCAACATTGCGAGAGTTGCGTGCAGCTGGGCACGGTAAGTTAACCCGTTGACCCAGTGCGGACCAGCAATGTTGATTTTGCTACCGCTGTTCTGCTCGCTCTAACGTCTCCAGCAGCGCTTTGATTGATGGCCTGTCTGGCGACATGTCCTGACCAACGTAGGCCAGCTGTGTGTTGCCCTGTTTGTCGATGACATACGTAGACGGATGTGCGAGCTGCGATCGAATGTCAAAGTGATCGACCGCGCTGAGTTTTTGATCGAGAACGATTGGGAAGGGAACCTGATCGACTTGATCCTGCCCGGCTCTTGCCGCCTGAATGAACTCTTCCAGGTGATCGCGTTCACCAGGGTAGACCACGAGGACCTCGGCATTCAGCTTGCTGAACTTCTCGTAATTCGCCACAAGCCGCGCGGTGTGTGTCTTGCAAAACGGGCAGAGCATTTTGCCAAAGCCCTCTGTGAATACCAAAACTACGTGCTTCTTGCCGAGGTATTGACTTAGCTGAACGCGGTTATTTTTGGTGTCAATGAAGACCAGTCCATCCAGCCCCTTTGGTGCTTCAACGTTGGATTCAATTTCATCTTTGAACACCATGTCTTCTGGTGCCGGGAACTTCATCGGTGCCATTTTGCCCATGGCTTTCGCCGCCGGTGGCGGAGAGCTCGCGGCTGTCGATGTGTCTTCATTTAGAGCGACCTTGTCCTGCAGCGAGGCCTGTTCCGCCGGCTGTTCGGGGCCGTCAGCTGTGTTCCCCCCAAGGTCAATTGGTACAGGCTCGGTGTCAGAACCGCAGCCACAAAGAACAATCGAAGCGGCGAGGGCAGAAAGAAGCTTTGACGTCATGGTAGGTCTCAAAACGAATCGGCTGACCACGGTATGGTAGTCGGTCCACTACCATCGGTCAGCCGTTTCATGTGCGGTTTCGAGACTTCTCTTGCAGTTGGAACAGGATCTTGGCCCATCAGCTGACGCTGTCGATCTCATGCAAGGCTTCGAGAAACGACTTGTATTCGGCGTCACAACATGGGCAGTTGTCGATGTGGGTTTTTACCTTCAACAAGACTTCATCAAGCGGCTTGTTTCCCAACTGAGACTCTGCCAGTTCGGGCACTTGCTCGAAGCATTTGTCGCAGGTCAGACCGTCCTCTGTAACAGAGGCGACGAACTGCATGAGGTTCATTACCTGGTTCTTATCAAGCGTCATCGTAGCTTCCTCTCGCGATCTATCCGATGAGGGTCAGGACATCGTCTGCGGAGTAACCCGCCTTTT
>JBGCDN010000035.1:0-6671 GCA_045105495.1 Planctomycetaceae bacterium | reverse complement strand
TGAGCACTCCAGTCGCTCGGGGCGACGCAGGGGAACTCCCAGCACAGCTTGTTGATGACGTACGGGTACGGGTAGTTCTCGATGTAGTTCACGAAGCCGCGGTCTTTGGGCATGTACTTCAGGAACTTGTCCTGACCGTCTTTGTCGATGATCAGTTCGCGGGGGATGTCGGGGTCGTCGGAGGTGAAAAACTGGAACACCGATGTGTCGATGGTCAGGTAGTTTTTCTTCTCGGTCGTCTTGTTGAAAATCTCGGAGAAGAACCGCGGGCTGACGGTGTTCAGCGAATCGCAGCAAGGCATGCGGAACGCGACCGGCTTGTTCCGAGGAATGGAACCCATCAAATCGACGCAGCGGTCGTAGGTGGATTTAGATTTGTCGAAGTCGCCATCTTTGAGCAGTGGGCACGGGTGATCGATCGTGTGACACTCAAGGCTTAAGCCTTCGTCCAGCCAGCTTTGAAGCTGAGGATCGTCCGGTTTGACCTTGTTGGTCATGATCGAAACCGGAGCGCGGCCGTCGATCTTTTTGAGGCGGGTGAGAATCAGGCGGAGGTACTGTTCGTACTTCGCCGTGTCTCGCATGTCATCGATGCCGAGGATGATGACGGCGTCCACGCCTTCTTCACCGACCCACTGCGGCGTGATGAGCTTGGGGAACTTGAGACCCGGGTAGTACGGGTTGTTCTCGTCTAAGTAATTCAGACGCTGAGCGTTCTGCGCGAAGCAGGAAGACGCAAGGCAGAGCAGAAGGAAGCAAGTGAGTCGCATCGTTGGCTCCAATCGGTTCGACCAATTGTACCTGTGGCGAGTTTCACTTGCATCCTGGCGTTGGATGCGGGCGGGCCTCCAAGTGTGCCTACAGCTTAAGCAAATCAGCCAGAACGTCCGGGCTATTTGCGTCGAGCCAGCGGCCCCTTGGCAAGATTGGGCTTCGGCATTGATGGCTGACCCTTCGGCTGGTCTTCCCCCTTAGGCCTGCTTTTTGGCTTCGGCTTGCCGCCGGGTTCGACAGCCAGCAAATCGTGCAGTTGACGAAACAGAGACGTCCAGTTTTCCGGTTCGTCGTCCAAAGGCAGATAGGCGGAACTTGTATCAACGATTCGAAGATCTGCGTCGGACGACTTCGCCAGCAGGTTGATGTACTTCGTGTCCTTATACCCCAGCACACAGAAGTGTTCTTCGATGTGCAGGTCGTTGACCTTCCATCTTGTCGCGAGAATCTGAATCTCACGCAACTGCATCAGGCTGTCCGATTCTTCGGGTATCGGCCCGAAGCGATCTCGAAGTTCGGTTTTGAACTCTTCCAGTTCTTCGAGTGACGCCAAAGATGACATGCGGCGATAGATTTCAATCTTCATTCGACCGGCTGGGATGTAATCGTCCGGGAAGAACGCTGACACCGGCAAATCGACGGCCACATGCGGCTGTTCTCGCAGCGGTTCATTCTTCAACCGTCTGACAGCGTTCTCAAGCAATTGACAATACAACTCGTAGCCGACGACTGAAATATGCCCACTCTGTTCTGTCCCGAGGATATTCCCGGCACCACGAATCTCCAGGTCACGCATGGCGATTTTGAACCCGGCACCTAGCTCGCTGTACTCTTCGATCGCCTTGAGCCGCTTCTTCGCCGCGGGGGTCAACGTCTTGCTGGGATCAAGTAACAAGTAGCAGTAGGCTCGATGCCGATACCGACCGACACGACCACGAAGCTGGTGCATATCGGCCAGCCCGTAAATGCCTGCCATGTTAATGAACATGGTATTCGCGTTTTGAATGTCGAGACCGGATTCGATAATCGTCGTAGCCACCAGAATATCCGCGCGGCCGGACACGAAGTCCATCATCGCACTTTCCAGTTCGTCCGCGTTCATCTGTCCGTGGCCAACCACGATATTCGCTTCTGGCACAATCGACTGCAGTTCTTCAGCAATCCTGTGAATGTTGTGGACACGATTGTGGACGAAGTAAATCTGGCCGTTCCGATTCAACTCACGAACCATGGCCGTACGAATGAGTTCTCGATCGTACTGAACCACTTTGGTTTGAATTGACGAACGATCCTGCGGCGCGGTGGTTAGGCTGGAGATGTCGCGAATACCAAGCAGCGACATGTGCAGGGTTCGCGGGATCGGCGTCGCGGTGAGCGTGAGAATGTCGACTTCCAATCGCAGCTGCTTCAGCATCTCCTTCGCATCAACACCAAAGCGTTGCTCTTCGTCAATCACCAGCAAACCAAGGTTCTTAAACTTCACATCTTTCTGCACCAAACGATGCGTGCCGATCACGATATCGACTTTGCCTTCAGCCATCCGTTTCAGAATGGATCTCTGTTCTGCTTTTGAGCGGAACCGAGACAGCACTTCGATCGTCACCGGGAACTCGGCCATCCGCTGACAGAAAGAACGGTAGTGCTGTTCAGCCAGTACCGTCGTCGGAACCAGCACCGCAACCTGACGACCGTTATCGACGCACTTAAATGCGGCTCGCATAGAGACTTCGGTTTTGCCGTAGCCAACGTCCCCGCAAATCAGTCGATCCATCGGCCGCGTGCGTTCCATATCCTCCTTCAGGTCAGAAATCGCCTGTGCTTGATCGTCTGTTTCGGTGTAAGGGAACGCGGCCGCAAACTCGCGTTGTAGATGTGAATCCGGTGTCGACTGCAAACCAGGCTTCGCTTCACGCTGTGCCTGAAGCTGCAGCATGTCGCTGGCCATGTCGGCGACAGCGTCGGCGACACGTTCCTTCTTCTTCGCCCAAGCAGTTCCACCCAACTTCGAAAGCTGCGGCGCGACTTTCGCGGCACCGACATACTTTTGAACCAGATGAATCAACGAGACTGGAACGTACACGCGAACTTTATCGCGGAACTCCAAAATCAGGTGTTCTTCAACCTGATTCTCTTTCTCCAGCAGCTTCATACCACGGAACCGACCGATCCCGTTCGCCAGGTGAACAACGTAGTCGCCTTCTCGAAGATCCAGAAAGCTATCGATTGCCCGACTTTGAATCTTCTTCTGCCGCGCGGTTGGACGACGAACATCTGTCCGACCGAACAACTCGTGATCGCCGATCACAACCAGCTCATCTGCCAGCATCTGGAATCCGCGTTCCACATGCCCGAGGCAAAGCGAAATGTTGCCCAGGGCGGGCGTGTCTTCCAGCAACTCTTCCAGCCGCGATCGCTCACCTTCGTTGTGGCAGGCAATCAACACGTTGCCATCGTCTCCGGCGAACAGCGACAAATCTTCCAGCACTGCCTGTGGAGTGCCCGTGAACCGCTCGATGGAATCGACAGACAACCGGCAGTTACTTTTTTCAGAACCAGCGGCAATCGCCGAGACCGTCACCACTGGCCGCTCATGGCACTTTGCCAGAGTTGCCTGAACGCTAAACAAACCGCGTGGATCACCCAAACGCTCGAGGTACAGCTTTCCTTCGTCAACGGTCTCCTGAAGTTCAGTCAGAACCACCCACGCGTTCTCGCCAAGCGAATCGAATAAACTCGACCCGCCGTCCGTCAAGGCTGCATCAGCGTTGCCATCGACCGGTGCGATGGCGGTGATACTGATCGATTGAAGGTCCTCTAACCGCCGCTGCGTCTCAACATCAAACCGCCTGATCGATTCAATCTCGTCACCAAAGAATTCAATCCGCAGCGGATTGGCTTCAGCCGGTGGATAGATATCGACAATCCCGCCCTGAATGCGAACTTCCCCCGGAAGTTCAACAGCTGGCACCCGATCGAACCCGCGGTCAATAAACCACTCCAACAATTCTTCGAGGTCGATCTCATCGCCGTTGGAAAACGTCCGCGTCGCAGCGACGATGCGGTCTGAGTTTGGAACCGGTTGAAGCAGAGCCGGCAGGCTGGCCACGATGACCCGGTGCTTGTTAGCGGCCAGCTGGTTCAGGACCCGTAATCGGTTCCCAAAAACAACGTCTGCCACACTGCGTTCGTCGGGCAGCGTTTCCCACGCCGGGAAGACAGTCGTTTCGAGATTCGGCGCGAAGCCGTTGAGATCGCGGGCGAAGCGGTCCACATCTCGAACACGAGGCACAACGGCCAGCACGCTTGCGGGGGCTTCGTTTGCCACGCCAGCAACTGCCATCGCGCAGGCTGAGCCCCAGGCTCCGTCGATGGAAGCGCTCTGCGTTTGTCCAAGCGCTTTGAGAACATCGTCGAAGCCCTCGACGCGATGTAGCCGTGCGGCCAACTCATCAAGGCTGCGAGCAACCGCTCGCTTCTTCGCTGCCATGCCTGCCAGTCGTTATCCAACCGAAAGCCCTAGTGTTGGGCGACTGGCTTAAGCTGTCAACATTCCGGGGACAGAGTCCACCGGCAACAACGTTTTGTTCACCCGCCACGAAGTGACGGGGCAGACATCTACCAAGGCCTCGAACCACTTATGGCAGCGGCTGGTTGTTAATCAGGATGGCACCACGCGGCGTTGGCCCTGCATACCTGAAGTCGTTTCCACCGAATGAGAACACGTCGTTATTGACGGTACTGAAGAGATCAATCACGCCAACGGCTCGGATCGAAACTCCGACTTCTCCAACGAAGCCGGCACCAACGGCGACTGTGTTGCCTTCAAAGGTGAGATTCGTGGGCTCAGTCAGTCGATCAATCACAATCCCCTCGGCCCCAGCAACGCTGACGGCCTGTATGGCATTGTCGTTAATCACAAGGTTAGACCGACTATCAAACTCCAGCTCCATTCCGGTGAAGTCGGTCCCAGTAGCAGTGATTGCATTCTGTTCGATCGCGACGTCTGATTCGCCTTCGAGGTCAATTCTCAGGCCGGTGTGACGATCTGCTGTTGTCAGCAGGAAGTCGCTGGCAGACACAATGACGTTCTCACGGAAGATGATCTCTGAGAAGTCTGATGACTGATCATTCTGCAGATCGAAGCCAACCTGAGGATCATCGTTGCCTGAGAGAATATTGAACTCGTTGTTAATGACGCTGACTTCCATCGGCCCATTCCAACGAACGATAAACGCACTGTCGTTGAATTGATCGAACGGACTGCCTTCTCGAAGAACTCCACCACCATCGACATCCAAATCAATGTCAGTTGCCGTGAAGATACTGTCTTCCACATCGAGATTCAGATGAGCATCTTCAGCTGTAGCCAAAGCTTGAATCACAACAGCGTCGTCACTGTTATCAATGACGCTGACATTACGCATGAATACGTTGTACGGAGTGTCGTAGTCTTCCGGGTCTGTCGTATCCGGATCGTTTGGTGTTTCGTCGTACGTCAGCAGAATCGTCTCCGCACCGTCCGGCCCCGCGCTGTTTGGTAGTCGGGTACCGTTGTTGTCGAACAGAACGTTGTCCAAAACGAGACTTGGAATATTGAGTCCTCGAAGGCCGAGGAATGCACTGTCCTGCACGTCCGATTGCGTTAGAGAGAACGAGCCCGCTGGCGGATCGGATAGCCCGGTGTATGAAACATCGAAGGCAATCTCGTTGGTATCGAAGAACATCTCTTCCAACCGCACGGTGCCGGCATTCGTCAGCAGTACTGCAGCTCCGGCACTGTTCTCAATAATGCCGCCCTGCCCCGCACCCAGATCGTCTTCGTCTCCAACCACTTCGAAGAGACTTAAGCCGTCGGTATTTCCTGGAGCAAAGGTATCGACAATTCGAATTGCGTTTGGAGCCAGACCGCCGAGGTCGTTGTTGATCGAAACGAACTCCATCTGAATACCAGAGTTCTCGATATCAACTGACGCCGCAGTTCCAGTCAGAATAGTTCCGGTTCGAACAATGACGGAGTTGCTGTCTCTGACTGAAAGGCTGTCTGACTGGTCGCTGGTAATGTTTAGATCTTCAAACAGAATCGTTGCAGGACCAAGCGTATCTGGCTGGTTCCCAACAATGTTGACTGTCGGGTTATTAACAACAGCAAACAGGCCCTGCCCATCGGTTACGAATGTCTGACCAAGGAATCGGATGACTCCTTGCGAGCCCAGAATCTCCACTCCGGAATCAGTGTCACCGTTCTCATTCAGCACCGTTGTTGGACCATTGAAGTCAACAAACCCATGAGCATTGACCAACGCAATACCACGACCACCTCTAAGACTACTGGTCAGGTCTGCGAAGGAGATATCCGAGGAATCGTTGGTAATCAGCAAGCTATCGCCAGCCTGATTCTGCAGAAGGGTTGGTCCATTGAACCGAACCTGGGCTCGCGCTCCACTACCCGCGTCTACCTGTCCGCCGGAGATGTTGATACCAACGCCTGCACCGTTGGTCACCGATGTACTTGAGACGAAGTTAACTGAAGATGTCGGCAAGTTGTCCTGAATGTTAATTCCAGGATCCGGTCCTCCACCGGCTGCAGCGTTTACAGCAATCGCATCTGCAAAGTTCACTGCTCCAGCAGACTGCTGAATGTTAATACCACCGGCCTGTCGATCGTTGATAAGTAGGTCATCAACAAATCGTACTCGGCCCTCTTCCGCCAGCCGTTCAATATTGAGTGCGGCAAGCGTTGTGTTCTCTAGCAGCGTCTGGCCGCGGATGCTTGACCTGAACACGAATTGGCCGGAGCTGTCTGTAATGCTGATGCCGTTTGATGTCGACCCGACAACGCTTAGGTTGTCTATCGTGACATCGCCAGCAGCTCGTTCGATAAGGACACCTTCTCCGCC
>JBGCDN010000034.1:0-6680 GCA_045105495.1 Planctomycetaceae bacterium | reverse complement strand
GCACTTCCGCGACGTGTCGTGGCAGGCGATTGTCGATTCAAATCCGCCTGAAGCGGGCATCGTGGAATTGATCGGGTATCTACAAATCGCCTACGAAGATGGCCAACACATCGATCGTCAAACAACAGAAGACGTTGTTCTCGTTGAGCACGAATCCGAACGCGAGGTTGTCGTACGGTTGCCGCGCGTGAATTTTCGTTCAACCAACGAACCGGTTCCAAAGTAGTCGGGCGCCGTAAAACCGAATGTCAAACACATCCGAACAACAAGATTCGACAGCCGAAGCAATGCAGCGTGAGCCGTGGAGTGCTGCTGCAGTGAAATTGCTTCAGGGCGTGGTTTATCACGACGATGCAGGTGATGTTTGGAATACGATTCTGGCGAACCAGTCACCGCTTCGGGAACACTTTGGGAAGTTGGGCGTCACACTTGTCGTCGACGAAGAAGACGGAATGTGCTGGCTGAACCAGCCGGAATCAGACGAACTGCCAGGCGACTTCCAATCAATGCCGCGACTGTTTCGCACTGCAACGCTTGGGTTCGAAGCAACGCTGCTGTGCGTGCTGCTTCGCGATGAACTACGTCGCAGTGAGGAAGAAGACTTCCATAACGAACGTTGCGTTGTCCGTCAGTCTGACCTGCTGGAGACGTGGCAAATGTTCTTTCCCCAGGATTCCGACGCCGTTCGCATGAACCGCACACTGGCCACTCTTCTGGGAAGGCTGGAGAAGCTGAAGTTCGTTCGTCGGTTCGAAAAGGAACCACCGACCTGGGAAATTCGCCGCATTCTTCGCGCACGGCTGCCGCTGGAGAAGCTTCAATCCATCCGCGATTCGCTGCAGGAAGAACTGGAACGCCGACGCTCCTGATGCCCGCGTTTTGAACCATGACACGTAAAGCCAAGCAAAAACTGTTTCACGAATTCAAAACGAACCGCGTTCCGCGCGGGTTTCGTTTGTCGAAGCTGGAAGTCTTTAACTGGGGAACCTTCGACGGCGCCGTACACGGCATCAATCCTCGCGGCGATTCTGTGTTGCTGGTTGGTGACAACGGAACCGGTAAATCAACGCTTGTTGATGCGCTGCTGACTTTGCTGGTTCGACCCAACACTCGCAACTACAACGTGGCTGCCGGAGCTTCCAAAACTGAACGCGACGAGAAGTCGTATATTCAAGGCGCGTTCGACAAACGCATCGACTCAACCGGCGCACCGAAGATTGAATACCTGCGTCCGGGCAACAAGCATTTCTCTGCGCTGCTGGCGTGCTTTGAGAATGTTCGCACTGGGCGAGTCTTTACGATTTGCCAGGTTCTGTTTCTCGACTCGAACCACAAGGCGAAGAAGATCTACGCCTTCGATCCGCTGAAAGAACGCAGTATTGCGGAAGACCTTGGAGGCATCACCGACACCGCTTCGGTTCTCGCAGAACTCAAGTCACGTGGGTTCGAAACGACGGATACTTACACGCGTTACTTCGAATGGCTAAGGCGTGCGACCAATTTCCGCCCCAAAGCGATGGACATGTTCAACCAGGCAGCGTGGGTGAAAGACGTCCAGCAGTTGGACGCGTTTGTCCGCGATCACATGCTTGAGAAGAAGCCGTGGGACGACAAAGTGTCGCAACTGCTGCAACACTTCAATGAACTAAGCGAAGCTCACCGCATGCTGGTTCAGGTTCGTCAGCAGGCTGAACTGCTGCAGCCGATCATGGCCGAAGGCGAACGGTTTACCGATCTGGACTTACAGCGCACGCAGGTCACCGCACAGTTGCAGGCCACGTCTCTGTACTTCAAGTCTGCCGCCAAACAGCTACTTGAACCATTGTGCTTCGAATGGCGTCAACGCATCGCTGATCTGGATGCCGAACTTCACACAGTCAGCCAACGACTGACTGAAAAACAGGACGAAGCCGCCCAGTTGCGGCTGGACATCAAGACGTCCGGCAATCAACGAGTTCAACGCCTTCCAGACCTGATTATCCAGGCGAACGAACGCGCTGAGGTGCGAAGGAGCCGACGATCACGGTTGATTCAAACGCTTCAGGACGTCGGCGTTGTTTCCAGATTGCAGACGGCGAAACAGCACAGCAAAGCTCTCGCCGAGGCGTCAACGAAGCGCGAAGAGATAGCGGTGAACGCAAAGGAAACCCGTAAGTCGCTTCGCAGCCTACAGTACGAAATTGGACAACTCCGCGCGCAGTTGCGAGCAGATCAGAAGGGGCTTTCGGCGCTGGAAGGCCGGAAGAGCAATGTTCCTCAATCGCTGATTGATGTCCGCGAACAAATGTGTCGTGAGCTGAAAATTAGCCATCACGACCTTCCGTTTGCTGCGGAATTGATGGCTGTTGCTGGGGACTTCCAACCATGGGAAGCATCCATCGAACACGTCCTGCGATCTTTCGCTCGGGATCTGTTGGTTCCCAATAAGCTCTACAAGAAGGTGTCTGACTACATCGACCGCAGTCGATTGGTTGATGCGGACGGGCAAGGTCAGAGTCTCTCGTACTCGCGAATAGAACCGCATGCTGGCGACGATCCCCGGCCAATCAAGCGACAAACACTATTCTCGATGCTGAAGTTTCGCGAACACGATCTGACGCCGTGGCTTCGTTCCGAGATTCGTCGTCGCTTCGACTACGTCGCGTGCGATTCCGTTGAAGACTTTCGCAAAGTGAACCGGCAGGCGATGACCCAAAATCGCCACACGAAGCGTTCTCGGCGGCATCACCAGAAAGACGATCGCTCGACAAACGAAAACCGTTTGCACTTCCTTCTAGGCTGGGACAATCGTGAGAAGTGCCGAGTTCTGCGGGAGAATATTGCCACAGCCAACGACCAGTTGCAGACGCTTAGGTCGCAGGAAAGTGAACTGCAGACGATCGCCGACGCTCAAAGCAAATCACTTCACGCCATAACCGAAATCGAAGCCGCCCGAGCATTCGACGAGGTTGACGAGGTTCGTTACCTGGCCGAAGCGAAGACTCTCCAAACAGAACTCGAGCGGCTGACCAGCACGGACGAAAAGACGACTGTCTTGAAAAACCGTTTGGCTCAGGTGGAAGAAGAAGCCCGGCAGCTCGACAAACAGCGGGGCGACTTGCAAGGCGAACGCCGTTTGAAACAGCACGAACTCGCCCAGGGCGAGAAACAGTGCGCAGATGCAGAATCGGTTCTCGATGGGGCGACCAAAGACGGCTCGCTTCAGGAAGCACGCTCGCAGTTCGAATCCATCGAAAACCTTCTCGTTGCCAATCCACTCTCGGTGGAAAACATCGGCACGTTGCCGTCTGAGTTCCAGCAAACACGCATGGCAGAACTGTCTGATCTGAATGGAAGACTCGAACCGATTCGGCAACGCGTCGAAAAACTTATGGGACAGTTCCTCCGGAAGTTTCCTGCGTTCGAAACAGACATGACGCATTCGGTGAAGTCGTTACCCGAATTCCAAAGGCTTGCGCGGCAGATTCAGAACGACGATTTGCCGAAGCACGAATCGCGGTTCAAAACACGGCTCAACGAGAAAGTTCTCACGGAAGTTGGGCTGCTCAAAACGCATTTGGAAAACGAACGCGAAGAAATCAAAACGAAGATTGAAGAGATCAACCAGAGCCTCCGACGCATGGAGTGGCGAGACAACACCCACATCCGTCTCGAACCCGCCGATTCAAGCGATCTTGAGATTCGCGACTTTCGCAAGGAGTTGTCGAGCTGTCTGTCAGGATACGTCGAAGGGCAAACGCAAGCCGACGAGCAAACGTTTGCTCGCATCGAATCGATTGTGAACAAACTGAGTGACGACAAAAATACGCGTTGGCGGGAAAAGGTCATTGATGTCCGTCGTTGGTTCACATTTTCAGCCCGCGAGATCCACAACGAAACGAGCGAAGCAGGAAGTTACTACGACGGTGGAACCGGCCAATCTGGTGGAGAGAAAGCACGGCTCGCATTCCTGGTTCTGGTTGCCGCGATCGCCTATCAGTACGACATCCGTCCGGACGATCCGAAAAGCGATCGGTTCCATTTCGTCGTCGTCGATGAAATGTTCTCCCGAACTGGCGACACCTATGCCCGATACGCCTTGGACTTATTCGAGCAATTTGGCCTGCAACTCCTTATCGTTGCACCGCTCGATAGTAAGGCTCGCGTCTGCGAACCCTACGTCGGCATGCACGCCCACACGGTCAAGAACGCCAAAACAAACCGCAGCGAATTGCTAAGCCTGACAACTCAACGCTACGAAGAGCTTGCTGAGAAACAGGCGACAGTTCCCGCGAAATCGAAGTAATTGGCATTCGATGCTTTCGGCTTTGACCGAGGGAGTTCACGGCGAGACTCGGCCTGCTTGAGGATGTCTCCAAGCACCCGTAGACTCTCTATTCAACAAGCATTCCATGGAGTCCACGATGGCGAACCAGATCCCGCGACGCGGTTTTCTCACCAATACACTGGCTGCAGGTGCAGTCGTTGCATCGCCGTCGTTGGCGACCGCTGCACTCGGCAGCAGCAACGCTGATCGTGAGTACTACGAATGGCGAACGTACCGGACGGCGAATGCTGACAAGCTGGCCGTGGTTAAGAACTACATCGAGAAGGCTCTTGTTCCCGCTCTCGGAAGAATGGGGATTGATCGCATTGGTGGGTTCGAGCCGGAAGCTAATGCAGACGAGTCGATTAGCGTTCTGATTCCACACAAGACACTCGATACCGTCGGACACTTTAACGATCACCTGGCTGATGATTCGGCTTATCAGGATGCAGCGAAGGAGTACTTTGCGGCTCCGCTTAAAGATCCTTCGTTCGTACGGATTGAGAACCGGTTGATGCGAGCGTTCAAAGGCATGCCTGTAATTGAGCTGCCGCCGCAAACTGCGAAGAAGGAGGCTCGTGTCTTTGAAATTCGGATCTACGAAAGTCACACAGAGCACGCCGCTAGGTTAAAGGTTGAGATGTTTGACGAAGGCGAGATTCAGATCATGCGTGATGTGAAGCTGGCTCCGGTGTTCTACGGAGAGACGCTCGTTTCCAACGACGTGCCGAACCTGACCTACATGCTGAGCGGTGAAAGTAAAGAAGCGCACAAACAGCACTTTCAGGACTTTCTTAAGCACCCTGAATGGGATCGCATGAAGAGACTGGAACGCTACAAAGGCACGGTTAGCAAGATCACGAGCTTGTTCTTTACTCCGACAGAATGGTCGCAGATCTAATGGCAGTTCGCGTTGCCAAGGTCGATTACTCAGATCCAAAAGAGGCAGATCATTTTCGCGATTTGCTGAACGCTTACGCCTGCGATCGGTTCGGCGCGGGCGAAGCATTACCGCAAGATGTGCTTGACGCGTTGCCTGTGCGGTTGGCCGAGTTTCCAACGGCGTTTAGTGTCATCGCATATGTTGATGACGAACCTGCGGCGTTGGCGAACTGTTTTTTTGGGTTCTCGACTTTTGCAGCGCGACGACTCGTGAATATTCATGACGTTGTTGTCCTGGATAAGTTTCGAGGACAAGGACTTAGCCGCAAGCTGTTTGAGAGCGTTGAGCAGATTGCTCGTGATAGCGATTGCTGCAAGCTGACGCTCGAGGTGCTGGAACACAACGACATTGCACTCGCTGCGTACCGCCGATTTGGGTTCGACAACTACGAACTCGACCCCACCGCGGGGCGCGCCTTGTTCATGGACAAGAAGCTTACGTAGTCAGAATGAAATGGGTCGAGTTTCATGAACCAAAGCGGTTCTCATCGCGTTGACGCATCTGTGAGTAACAACTTCGTGAGTCATCCTTCGGCGGTGCTATGTCTGATCAACTCGAATTGCTTTTTCGTGCCGGCACTCCACTGGTCTCAATCCAAACCACAGATGAAGACCGTGCGCTAGAGATTGTTTCTGAAGTCACCGACAAGCTGTCGTGGTGTCGGTTCGAATGGTCTCTCGTTAGCGGCATGAAACAGTTCAAGCCGAATTCACCGGTGGGTGCTCAAATCAGCAAGCCTTACGATCCGGCCGGCGCGTTGGAGCAGTTGATGGAGCAGAAGGCGGGTGCGATGTTCGTCTTCAAAGATCTCGGCCCACATACAAAAGACGCAAAGATTCACCGTCTCATCCGGGAATGCTCGCGAATGTGCGCAGAGCAGGACAGCGCGATGACGCTGGTTGATGCGTTGCCACTTCCCGACGAGATCAACCGATTCACGGTTCGGTATGAGATCGGATGGCCTGATGTCGATGAGCTCGAACAAGTAGTCCGAGAAACATTTTCTCGAATCAAGCGTGAGATTGGCAGCAGTGTAAAGGCCAGCCTGACTGGCCAGGATATGTATCAACTGGTGCAAACTCTGCGAGGACTTAGTAAATCGGAAGCGGAGCGGATCGTTGCATCGGCGATTCTGGACGACGGGAAACTGTCGGCAGAAGATTTGTCAAACATTGTCGAAGCAAAGCGCACGTTGCTGGGGACATCTGGTTGTCTGGAATCAATTGCTGCAGACTTTTCGATTGATGACATTGGTGGGCTTAGCAACTTAAAGAACTGGCTGCGGCAACGGCGTGGCGGATTCACGCGTGACGCCCGCAAGTTCGGAATCGAACCGCCGCGTGGTGTGCTGATGCTGGGAGTGCCAGGTTGTGGCAAGAGTTTGTGTGCCAAAGTCGTTGCAAGCGATTGGAAGATGTCGCTGTTGAGACT
>JBGCDN010000033.1:0-2908 GCA_045105495.1 Planctomycetaceae bacterium | reverse complement strand
AGCGGCAAAGACTGGTGCCCGCGAGTCTACGTCGAACTGCTAACAGAAATGTTTCAACGCGGGTTGAGCCGGTGTCTTGTTGGAACGCGTGGGTTGCTGGGCGAAGGCTGGGACGCGAACACCATTAACGTTCTCGTCGATTTGTCGACAGTTACGACTTCGATGACGGTCAATCAATTGCGAGGCCGTTCGATTCGCTTGAACCCGAAGGCTCCAAAGAAACTGTCGAACAACTGGGACATCGTCTGCATCGCGCCGGAGTTCAAGAAAGGTCTCGACGACTATCGCCGTTTCATTCGTAAGCACAAAACGGTCTTCGGAATCTGCGATGATGGCGCGATCGAAAAAGGTGTGGGGCATGTGCATGCGGCTTTTACCGAACTGAAGCCAGAGTTGTTGGACGGTTCTGTGACGGCTCTGAACGCCGACATGCTGGAACGCGCAAAGCGGCGTGAGTTGGTCTATTTGCAGTGGAAGATTGGCGAACCATATTCGGCGGAACCGGTGAAAGCTGTTGAAATTCGTACGCGGAGCGGTCAGCGTGCTGAAAAGGAAGATGGGCCACAACCGCTTCCGCCATTCAAGGGTTCACACGAACCCTGGACCCGCAAGTCATTTGCATTAGCGGTTGGAGAAGCCGTGCTTGCCGCGTTATTCGAAACGGATCAGCTGCAGGGGGCGTGGCCGGTTCATGTGTCCGAACGTGACGGTGGGTTTGTTCGAGTCTTTCTGGAAGACGCTGGTCCGGAAGATGCCGATCTGTTTGCCGTTTCGTTTCGAGAAGCTTTGGGGCCGCTGTCCAATCCTCGCTACGTGATTCCACGATCAGTGGATTTTCCGAAGAAGTCGTTCTTCAAACGACTGCTGCCTTCTGTGATTCGACGGTTTTTTGAATCGCGTGATCGGGAAGTCGTGATGCTGCATGCGGTTCCGTCTGCACTCGCCACAAAACGTGATGTTGTTGATGTCTATCAGAAATATTGGAACCAGTTTGTAAGCCCCGGCGAGGCGGTCTATTCGAAGAACAAGGACGGCGAGAAGCTGATTAACGATGCTGTTCGAGACGGCGAGATTCCGGACGCAGTTGTTCACGATCAAGAGATCGTCATGTAGTCGCGGGCGGCGAAGGATCTTTGACAAGATTCGCCACGATGCTTCAACGTGCTCACACTGGCCGTTGTGTCGCTGCTACAATCGACGGTAGTTCAACTGCGAGGGTGCTATGTATCGAATTCCTTGTCCGTCGTGTTCCAAGACGCTGAAGTTCAAAGACGCGAGCCGTATTGGGCGGAAGGCAAAGTGTCCGAAGTGCGGGCACCTGTTTGTCGTCACACTTCCAGGCTCTGAAGATACGGACGAAGTCGAAATGGAACTCGTCCAGCCCACACCCGTGGACCCGATGGAGGGAACATCCGCGCGATGGATTCCGGACGAACCGACAAACCCCGGTTTCGAATCGCCAACGGCTATACCAGACTTTGAGACCACGGTTCCTCGCGAAGTCGCCGCGCCTGTCTCTCCCGCCGCACCGCTGTTTATTGCTCCGGACGATGCGGTTCCGAGTCCAATCAGCAAACTACGCGAACGCAACAAACGACGTGGGCGGTTCGGTTGGGTGTTTGCTCTGTTTGGCGTTCTGCTTGTTGGCGGCATTGGCTTGGCTGCGTACGTCTATCAGGGAACGCAGTCAGCGGAGGTCACGAAGAACAAACTTGTGGAGAACAAAGAGTGGACTGCTGAGAAGAAGTCTCTGGAAGCTGCAGCAGTCGCCGCGCAGGACGTGAGTCCGACAGATGGCGATCCGATCGATCTAAAGTACCTGCCGCCCGGCGCCAGCATCATTGTTCATCTGCACCCGTCGGAACTTTGGTCTGACGACGACTCGCGCCGAGAGTTTATCTTTGCGCTGGGGCCGCTGGGCAAATGGCTTGAAGGCCGGGTTCAAACTCTCACGCGGTTCGAACCGAAGGAAATTGAGCAGCTTACGATTGCAATCGGACTGGGCCCACGAGAATCAGAACCGGAAATCTCAGCGGTTGTCAGACTGCACGAAGCTCAACAACGTTCGGTTTTTATTCGTCAGCGTGTCAAAGGCCAGCGCGACCCGGCTTACACGCGTGACGTGTACGTTGGAGATGCGAATGCGTGGCTATTGGTGGATGATAAGACATTCGTAGTGGGGCCCGCGCACTTGGCTGCGGATCTCGTGGCGTCTGTCGAGTACGCAGCTGATCCGTCTGAAGATTTGCGTTTGATGATTGAGAAGACCGATGCGAATCGGCACGTGACAGTCATGGTCGATCGGTCAGCTCTGGAGATTCACACGTCGGAGCTGTTTTACGAGTCTGTTCAGACAGCGTTCGAAAAGTTCAACGATTGGTTGGGCAAGGATGTTGATTCTGTAACCGCCAGCTTGCATCTCGGTGACCAGTTCTTCCTCGAGACCCTGTTTCGTAGCGGTACAGGAACGACTCCCGGCAAGCTGAACCGCCACATTCGGTCTCGCGTTGACGAGTTGCCAGTTGACGTGTTGGAGATGGCTCGGCTTATGACGCCACGTCGCAAGGGAGCTCGTCAGATTATCGCTCGGTTCCCCGCGATGCTGCAGGCGGTTGCTGCCGCAAGCGACTCGGGAATTGGAGAACGCTGGGTGCAGCTGACAACGGTGCTACCCGAGCGAGCGATTCCAAATCTTGCAGTGGGCACCATTCTTACGTGGAATGAATCGACTCGAACTGATTTCAGTAGAGAACGCACAACATCGGCTGCTCCACAGACCAAGAAGCCAACGCGCCCGACAACACTCGCGGAACGTCTTGGTATGAAGATTGAACTCGAGTTCAACAGAACCCCGTTGCAGGAAGCCTTCGCGATGCTCGGCGAAGACGTTGGCATTACCTTTAAGCTT
>JBGCDN010000032.1:0-4993 GCA_045105495.1 Planctomycetaceae bacterium | reverse complement strand
GGAAGCATGAGTTGCACGCGGGCGTTGAATTCGTTGGATTGGAACACGTCCTGCTCGGGCAGAATGTCTATTTGGAACACAGCCTCCATCGGCTGGCCCGTCTGCGGATCCAGTAAGATGTCGCCGCCGGTAATTTGGGTCACGGCGTGGTGTTGGAACATGTCTTCGGATGCCGGCTGGATCGCCTGGACGGTTCCGAGATGTGTCGTTGTCGTCCGACCGGGAATTCGGAACTGCACAGTGCCGCCGATTGTGAGATCGATGCTGCCCAGCTGTTCTTCATTCACCCACGTTCGCAGGATGGTTCGTCCCGCGACGACTCGCGCGACGGGTGTGCCAGGGGCAAGGAACATGCCTCGATTAGTGACAGGCATGCGCCAAATGACTTTGCCGGATTGCGGTGCGTTGATTGTCAGGCTGTCCGCAAGCTGTTGTTTTTCGGTAAGCGATTGCTGCAGTTCTGACACCAGTGTTCGTTCCCAGGCCACAGCTTCGGGACCGGTTTCCATGGCGGTCTTCTGTCTCATGCGGGCTTCATTGAGCGATGCGTCGGCGATGCGAAGTTCTTCCAGGACACGTTCGTTGCCAAGCCGAGCGAGTGGCTGGTTGGTTGCGACTTCGGTTCCGACTGACACCAACGCGTTCTCGTAAATGCCGGGCGTATCGACGTTGAGGAAGTACTCAGATTCGGCTGAGACGAGACCCTGTGACGCGACGCCCATCGGTACAGGAATACACCCGAGGCCAAGTGGGATGCCAACGATGAGGCAAGCAGCGACCATTCGCGATCGGGTGCGGATGGGTGCAGTTTCCGGGCTAACGAGCAGGTAGCGGAACGTGCCGAGGATGGACGAACCGACGGACGTGATGATGTGATAGGCGGCAAGCACGAGGCCGACGATCGGGAACTTCATCGCGACCATTGTGGCGATGCCGATGACGAGGAAGAACTTGTAAATCGTGGCTGAGACGCCGTAGATGGCGAGCAGGCAACGCGTTACAAAGGAGTCGCCGGTCTTCTGTGGTGTGACGCCGAGCGTGACGCGGCTCAGGAATTTCTTGATCTGCCGATCGGCTCGCGGACGCAGGTTTTGGATCCCGATGACTTCTGACAGGATGAAGTATCCATCGAATTTCATAAGCGGGTTCGCGTTGAACAGTACGGTGGTCACACTGGTGAGAATCACAAGTTGATAAGCACACGAAGCGAGCATCGGACTGCTGGCGAACGCCCATACGAACACGGACGGAATAAAGACGAGTGATTCGAAGAACATCCCGCCGCACATCACGGTGAGTCGCTGTGACCGCCGCGGAAAGCTCCAGGCTGACGATGCATCGACGTACGCGGCGGGCGTTCCGGCAATCAGAATGGTTCCCATCTCGGGAACAAAGCCGCCGTGCTTCTTGCAGGCGTAGCCGTGGCCAAGTTCGTGCCAGACCTTCAATGCGACAAACGAGAGCCAAAGGAACGGCAGATTCTTTGTTGCCAACAGGCTGTTGAATGGTCCGGTAAAGTCCGTCCATCGCAGCACGATGACAGACATGGCGACTGTCATACACACAAACCAAACGGCCAGGAACCACTTCGTGTACAACCAGGATACAAGGTGTACGGTCCGCGTGAGGAACGCGTCTGGTCGCACAAGTGGAATCTGGGCGAACAACGCGCCGAGGATCTTGCCTCGACGTTTGTGTTTCCGAATCAGCTGCGATTGTTCAAATAGTTTCGCACCAGGTGTCGGCAGTACGATGAGGCTGAGCTTGCGAAACAGCGAGACGAGACTGAGAAACAGTTCTTCCTCACCCGGTTCATAGTCGCCGCGTTGAACCATTGTCGCGAAGTTGTCGCCAAGTGAACGGCCCGGTTCGATGGAACTCAGGATCGAGTATTGAAACGGCGGCAGGCGGTGCGTCGCAAACGAAATTGGGTCCTGAATGACGTAAACCGGTTCCCCATCGCGCAGGTGCCGTGTGACTTTGAGATCAGAGCGAACTTGGACGCAGGCCGACATTGCTTCGTCGGCGCTGTTTGGTTGCTGCGGTGGTGTTGTTGGATCAGACATGATTGGTTCCATTCCTGGTCAGTCGATTTACAGCCAGAAGTTTATGCGAGCCCAGTCGACAGCCGAGTGGAAACAGATCCACCAGACTGGCCGATCAATGGCTTCGATGCGGGCCGTGCCTTCCATTCCGCTTCGCATCCAGACCGGGTTTTCGCTAAGTCGGCCGCGAGCGACGAACACGTTCTTGTCTCCAATAACCTGAGCGGCTCCGTCGATGTGTTCGATGACAAACTGCTGCCGATGTGTAGGCAATGCGGACGCGGCAAAGCTGCCGGACTGCGTTGCCGTGACGTAGCTGATGATGCTGTCCGGCACTTCCATCTCAAGCATCCAATCACCTGGCGGAGCGAGTTGTAGGACCTCTTCGCCCTGCTGGAAGATCTGTCCGACTCGTTGTTGGAGGTCGCCCAGCATGACACTGCCGGCAATCGGTGCAACGACTTTGGCTTCGCGTATTTGCTGTTCGATTGCATCGATCTGAGCCTGCAGCGTTTGCAGTTCTGCTCCGTGCAGTGCGGCGGCTGCTCGTTCGTCGGCTTCGAGAGCGTGCTTCTTTTCGATCTGCTTCGCCTGGAGTTCTCGACGCAGTGCGTTGCGTTGGAGTCGGAGTTCGACGGTGTCGAATTCGGCGAGTAGCTGACCGGCTTCGACGGATTGGCCGGGATCCACGAAGACCTGCTGCAGCTTCCCGCCGAACGGGGCTGAGAAGTGTCGCAGGTCAGCGGCGATGACTCGTGTTTCGCACAGTGGGCGATACGGCAACGTGCCCAGACACATCCACGCGATCAGCGAACCGAGGGCAGCCAGACAGAACAATCGTCGTCCTCGTGCGTTCCGGCGGAGCGTGACTTTGGATGAGTCGATAGCGTGTCGCGGCAGTGATCGGTTCGCTTTCTCTATCAGCTTGATCGCGTTGCCATAGGGCGAGAGACCCGTGGACATTCGTGCGACTTCATCGGCCGCGAAACGTCGGTCGGCGGATCGCTGAATCGTGATAACTCCGCGAACCAGGTCGTTGTGGATGAGCGGGATGCTAACCACGGCGACGCCTTTCCGCGCGTTGGAGTGTTGCCGGTGAATGGGGAGTGATCGAACGCCTTCGACAGGTTCTGTCTGCGCGATGACCGGTTCACCGTGGTCGAGACACTCTTCCATGAGCTGGGACAAGGCCGTCACACCGGGTGTCCTGTGTTTAACTTCAGCGACGCCGGAAACCGCCATAATCTGCACGCGCCCGGCGGATTCAATCCCCATCGAAACGGTTTCCGCTTTGAGCTGTGCACTAAGCTGGTTCACGAGTCCGTAAGCGAATTCGTTAGCCGACGTGAAGTGCGCGGTTGCGGCGACGGCACCCGCTTGTTTTGCGAACGATGCCTCGGCGCCGGAGTCCTCCGCAGTCGCTGTTGGTCGTCCGAGACACGCGGCGGATGCCATCGCACCAAGGCTATCGACTCGAGCGACCATGAGATCCAGACTGTGTTGGTCACGGTTTGCAGTCAGGACGGTAACCGCGCCGAGTACGCGTTCCGACTTTACGATTGGTGCGCAGATTACACTGAGTTGCTGGTTCTCATTTTGATAGTGCGTGAGGACAGTCCCAGACGATTCGCCGGTCAGAGCGGACTTCGCAACGGGCCCGAGGTAGCGTTCGCTGAACTGTTGAGCGACCGGCTCTTGAATCGCATCCGCATGAGCTTGTCGGGCGTGGGCCTGGCCGGATTCCACGTAGTCGACGCGTATGACGGCGGGTTGAAGTTGCTGCGATCCGACCTGCAACAGTCGTTCGAACAAGTCGCGCGTGCCCGAGTTCTGCATGAGATACGCTGCGGCGTTGGCCAACCCGGGCATCGCTGAGCTTCCAGCTGATGAGATCACGGTGATTCCTTCTGCACATTGCCGAGTGGCGGTTATTCAGGCACGTTACTTTGTCGCAACATGACGCTGGCACGGATAAGTCTTTGATGGCGTGCGCTGGGGCGTCGCATGCCGGACGACGATCGCAGGGAGAGGACGCATCGCTATCGAACCCTACAACTCGCCGGCATAACGCATACGCATTTGCAAGGAAAAACCGGCTGAACGGTCGTCTCTGATGGCCGATTTGTCGCTCATGGTGTCACAGAGCAACACGTTTCCCAGGGACCACATCGAGGGGGTTGGGGTTATACAGGCCCGGTGTTATTTGGCCCGAAATGAACTGAGCGCATTCGGGGATTTCCGGGTCCCTTTCGCGGCAAGACAGCGAACTCATGGGAGACGGTTCCCTCCGGAATGCGGGAACTGCACACGAACAATTCTCGAATTTTTCCACCGGAGCAAAACGTGAAGTCCAACAAGCCAAGCTCGAAAGCGAAGAAGCAATTAGACGCGATCGAGACCTGCGAGCCAATGATTCTGATGTCCGCGTCGCCCGCAGCAGACGGTGCGACCATGGATGTACAGGACGCTGAGATGATCGGCGCCACCGACGGCGCCGACTGGATTGCAGGAACCGACGGCAACGACATGATCGAAGCTCTCGGCGGTGACGACACGATCAACGCTCAGATCGGTGAGAACATGATCGATGGTGGCGATGGCATCGATACCGTCGTTAGCTACGGCCAGGCATCGACTGACTTCGACATTACTCGCTACGAAAATGGTCAAGTTGTCATTGAAGGCCCTGGCCTCAATGGTGGCGTTAACATCAACACGCTTGAGAACGTTGAACGTCTTGAGTTCAGCGACGGCATTATTGAGATTGATAGCCTGCCTGTGACTTCCGGTAACGGCGGGTCAGACGATGGCGGTGCTGGCGAACCGGTCGACGGTGCTGGCGAACCGGTCGACGGTGGTGGTTCAGATCCGGTCGACGGTGGTGGTTCAGATGATCCAGCCGACGATGGCTCGGACGATCCAATCGATGACGGTGGCGACAGCAAGCC
>JBGCDN010000031.1:0-4347 GCA_045105495.1 Planctomycetaceae bacterium | reverse complement strand
CGCGTGCTTGGGAGCGATTGTTGTCCGCTCGACGCAGCGGAGTTCTGCGGAAGCGCGATCGGGGGTGCTTGTTGGATTGCTGATCGTTCTCGTGGCGTGCCCCGTTGTCACGTGGCTGGAACACCCTGCGTCCGCAGTTTCCGTGGCAACCGACGAGGGCACCGAAATCATGCGGGAGGACGCGACGGTGCCGGGTTCCTCGGACGTGGCAACAGGCGGTGCGGGCCTTGTTGCCGTGGATGATTCTGGGGACGCGATGGAACCGGAGGCCTCTTCGGGCCCGACGTTTGCAACTGACAACGGGTTCTCTGCAGACGAGACTCCCGCCCCTTCTGCTGCGCCGACTGTCGCGGTTCTCGAATCGCCGGTCGAAGGCTCGCCGCAACTTTCCTGGACGGAACGAGCAAGCAATGCGCTGCGTCCCTGGTTGACATGGGCTGTGGGTTTCTGGGGCGTCGGTGTTGTGTTCTGTTCGTTGCGGCCGGTGATGGGATGGCTCACACTCAGACGTCTGAAGCGAGTTGGTGTTTCGCCTGTTTCATCCGAGCTGGTGTCGACGTTGGGCCGTGTTTCCAAGCGGATCGGCGTGACTCGCTACGTTCGGATCTTAGAGTCGACTCTGGCCCAGGTTCCATTGGTCGTTGGATATTTGCGACCTGTGATTCTTCTGCCGGCAAGCCTCGTTACCAACCTTCCGACGGAACAACTGGAGTCGATTCTCGCCCACGAACTCGCGCATATTCGACGTCATGATTTCATCGTGAATCTACTGCAAGTCATTGTTGAAACGTTGTTCTTCTATCACCCGGCCGTGTGGTGGCTGTCGCATCGAATTCGAATCGAACGCGAACACTGCTGCGACGATTTGGTGGTCCGAACCATGAACAACCGAGCCGAGTACGGTCGCGCTTTGATTGCCGTTGAAGAACTGCGAGGCCGACACACATCGCTTGCTTTGGGCGCGGATGATGGTTCGCTCATCGCGCGGATTCGGCGTCTTGCTGGACAGCCAAAACAACGCAATGGTCTCTCGGCGGCGTCCGGGCTTTCGGTACTTGCGGTTCTGCTGGGGATGGCTGTTCTGTTTGGCGTCGCCGCTGACCAAGGTCTCGCGTCAGCGGACGGAAGCGTTCCAATCAATGGCAACGACGATGTGGTTGAGGAGGCTCCGTTGCCGGAGGGAAGTACTCTGCGATTTGGAACATCACGTTTCCGGATGGGACGCGCGATTGACGCGATGGCGGTTTCCGCAGATGGCGTGTTCGCCGTTGCAGGGCATGAGTCGGGCGCATATGGCCCCGGTGATCCCGACGCAGCTGGTTTCGATCTCGTCACCGGTCGCAGAGCTTACTCGCTGCCAGGTCTTCTGGGAGTCGCGATGTCGCCCGACGGCAAGTCTTTTGTCGCAAAGGGAGAACGCACCGTCGGCATCCACGATGCTGCAACGGGAAAACGAATCAGGCAGATCGCGTTGCCTGCTGATCAGTTTGCCTGGACGGACGTGGCCGAGTTCACGCCAAACGGCCAGGCCTTCGCCGTGGCATCGAAGGAGAACATGAAGGAAGGCGTTCCCGCGGCCGTGCATCTGGTCAACTTCAAACTCGGCAAGACCATGCGAGTCTTCCCGCTCAACAACCCGGAAACCGATCTTTCAGCAACGTTCTCGAAAGTGCTTGGAGTCGCATTCTCACGCGACGGAAAGTTCATGGCGACCGGCGGCTACGACAACGATCGCGGGACTTACTTCGCTCGACTGTGGGACGTGAAGAGGGGTGATGAGATTCGTCGTTTTGTGCATGGAGAACGCAGTCATGGCATTCGAAGCCTTGCGTTTTCTCCCGATGAAATGCGGCTGGCAACGCGATCACAGGATGGTCGAATGCGACTGTTTGACGTGGCCACGGGTGATTCAATTAAGACATTCGAGAAGGACGGTGGCGGCAGGAAACCGCGTACGGTTGCGTTCTCTCCTGATGGCAAAACTCTGGTCGCGGCCGGCAACTCACTACGCCTCTACGACACGGCAACCAACGAAGAACGCCTCCGGATCGATCGCGTGCAGGTCAGCAATTTGCACTTCACTGAAGGCGGCAAATACCTGGTGGGCGCTGGCGGCGGAACCATCTTCCGTTGGGACACCGCGACGGGAGAACCTCAAACACCAGTCGCTGGCGACAGCGCCGTTTCGCAGGTCTTCGTGACGCCCGATGACCGCCGAGTCATCACGCATGGTTCTCTTGGCGACGCTCACGTTTGGGATGCGGCGACCGGGGAACACCTCCATCGGTTCGGCGGCAGATGGCAGCGAAACATCGCCATGAGCCAGGACGGTCGGTTCCTCGCGTGGGCTGTGCGAGACGAGACCGTTCGCGTTCAGCGGCAACCGTTCGCGATCTATGGCACGCGGATTCGTCTCTACGATGTCGTGAACAACAAGTTGATCGATCGCTTCCCAGGCTCGACAAGCGATGCCAGCGAAATCGCGTTCAATGCTGACGGCAAGCAGTTGGTCACGGTTGGGCGTCGTGACGGAGTGGTGCATGTCTGGAACTTTGCAACCGGCAAGGAAGAACGCAGCTTCCCCGCATTCCCGGACACTGAAAAGGACGAACCGAACCAGGTCGCTCGGGCGGTATTATCGCCGGACGGAAAGACCCTGGCTGTTAGATACGTTCCCTACGACAACTCGATCATTCTTGAAGACGGGACCCGAGCGACCAGGCTTGGACATAGTCTGCCAAAACCTCGACCGGTACGACTGTGGGATATGGCCACCGGAAAGATGCTGCGGGACATCAAGGCTGCGGACGGTTCGTCTTTGTTGGCGAACAGCGACCCTCTGGTGTTCGCACCAGACGGACACTTGCTGCTTGTTGGGTCCACAGCCGTTGATCCCGCGCGAGGAAAAGTGGTTCGGCGACTGCCTACATCACGCACAATCCGATCGGCCGCGTTCACTCCCGATGCACGCTTCCTTGTGACCGCAGATTCGGGTGACTTCATCCAGTACTGGGACGTGAGCGACCCCGCCCAGGGCTGGGATGTCGCGACCTGGAAGAAGGCGAAAGAGTTCCAGGCTCACGGTGGAACCACATCGCTGTGCATTAGCCCGTCGGGGCGATTGTTCTCCGGCCACAACGACACAACGACGCTCGCATGGAAGTCTACTCGCGTGCCGGTGGCAAGCCACGAAAAAATGCAGCCCGTTCGCAGTAAGGAACTGACCGGCGTTTATCTTGGCGAAGTCGATGACTACAGAGTCGTGCTGCGATTCATCGGACGTCAATCGAAAGTTCCAGGGCAGCGTGGCATCCTGGAGGGCCGTATGGACGTGGATATTCCAGACGCGGCCATCGGGTCCGCCGTGCATTTTACGGACAACCCACAAACCGGCGCGATCGATTTGCACGTTGGTTTGTTCTTCGGGACCCCGGGCTCCATTCCCCCTGGCTGGTCGCCGCATTCGGATCGGCCACTGGGCAAGGTGGAACGCGGCGATTCAGGCACGCTGTATCTGACAACCTATCGTTCGCCATCGGAGCACCACTATCGATTCCTCCGACGGATTCCGCTGCGGAGGCTCGGCAACAACGCTCAGGTTCAGCGAGAAGATGTCAATGTTCTTAACGCGGCACTGAGAGGCGAGGGAGTTCCACCAGCGATGAATCGGAAGGAACTCACGGAGAAGGCCCCCAACATTCTCGACCGTGTGGTTTGGGGTTCGGCCATTGAGGGCTTGCAAGCCGGCTTGCTGCTCGACTCGCCCGAGCCCGAGAATCGGAATGTGCCGCTCAATTCGGTCGTCAAATACCGAGTCCTGGTTTGCAACAGGAACAAGAAGGAAATGTCCTTCATCGCACGATGCTTGCCGGTTGATTTTCGAAATTCACCGTACGTGGTTCCCGGCAAAGACATCAAGTCTGCACTCGCCGCCGCTGACCTTCCGCAAAGATTTCGCGCAACCGGTGGGCGACAAGGCTGGAAGTACAACATCGCCCATCAGATCAAATTGAAGCCGGGCGAGGCGGCCGTCATTGTCGGCCATACCGGCGGCGACCAGCACAAACTGTATGTTGGCAATCGCGGCGCTGTGAAGGACGCGCAAGGAGTACCGCGTATCGGTGAGATTCAGTCGGGGTCGAACTGGATCGTCCAGCCGGTTCAGATCTGGCTTCCATCGTCCCCAGGTTACGGCAAGGGCTTTTCGTTTGAAGGAGAGGCCTGGCAGACAACGATCGACAGCAACGGAAAAGCCGAAGCCTGGCCCGCAGACCGAACGTCCCTACTTAATACTGAAGGCGCGATCACGCTGTTTCCATATGCGGGCATCGAGGTCGGCCCGAAGAC
>JBGCDN010000030.1:0-6618 GCA_045105495.1 Planctomycetaceae bacterium | reverse complement strand
CCGAATAGGTCGACGCGTTGGCCGCCGGTGACTTTTGTGTAGAGACCGTACTTCTTCGCGACTTCGCCAAGGACAATCAGCTTGTCTGGTGTAATCTCGCCGCCAGGTACTCGAGGGATAACACTGTAGGTTCCGTTGCGTTGGGTGTTGGCCAGGAACCGGTCATTGCTGTCCTGCAACGTCTGGTGTTCCGAGCTGAGGATGTACTCGTTCCACAAACCGGCGAGGATTGATGTCACCGCAGGCTTGCAGGCTTCGCAGCCGTTCCCCGAACCGCATTCGTTAAGCACTTCGCGGAATGTGGTGAGCTTCTTCGCTTTGGCGATCGCGAACAATTCGGTTCGTGAATACTCAAAGTGTTCGCACAAGTGGTTGCGAACTACTTTGCCAAGGGCCTTCATCTGAGTCTGAAACAAATCAGTTACCAACGGCATGCAACCGCCGCAGCCGGAACCAGCTTTGGTGCAGGCTTTGACGGCTCCCGGTGATTCAAGATCGCTTTCTTCGATCGCGGTGCAGATGTCGCCTTTGGTGACGTTGTTACACGAACAAATCTGCGCGCTCTCCGGCATCGCTTCAATACCACCCAACGCCGCGGCCGCGCCGCCGGAACTACCGACGATAAGTTCGTGCGGATCACAGGGCAGTTCATCGCCGCTCTTGGCCATGATGGACAGCGTGCCGTAGTCGTCGGCGTCGCCGATCAGAATTCCGCCGAGTAGCTTCTTGCCGTCGAGACTGAAGAGCAGCTTCTTGTAAACACCTTTGAATGGGTCTTCGAAACTGAGACTGTTGGAAACGTCGTCGTCGGCTTCGTAATCTCCAAAGCTGGCGACATCGACGCCCATGAGCTTCAGCTTCGTACTGAGATCGGTTCCGGAGAACTCGCGATCGTCACCACACAAGTTCGCGGCGACAATCTCGGCCATGTCCCACCCGGGTGCGATGAGTCCGTAAATCATGCCGCCGTGCAAAGCACATTCCCCGATGGCGTAGACACTCTCATCACTTGTTTGCAGCCGATTGTTGACCTGAACACCGCCGCGCTCGCCAACTTCGATGTCTGCGTTCTTTGCCAGGTCGTCTCGTGGACGAATGCCGGCGGAAACGATGATAATATCCACGCCCAGCGATTCGCCGTCGTTAAACTCCATGCGTTCGACGCTGGCTTCGCCGTGAACTTCCTTTGTAGCTTTGTTGAGATGAACTGAGACGCCAAGTTCTTCGATCTTCTTCACAAGAATACGAGAACCCGCGTCGTCGATTTGCCGTGGCATCAATCGGCCCGCGAATTCGACGACGTGCGTCTTAAGCCCAAGATCGTACGCGGCTTTCGCGGCTTCAAGACCCAACAGCCCGCCACCGATGACCGCGCAACTTTTCGCCTTCTTTGAGTAATCGATGATGTGTTCGAGGTCTTCGATGGTTCGGTAGACAAACACGCCAGTCTTCTGAATTCCAGGTATTGGCGGAACGAACGGGTAGCTGCCGGTCGCCATGACGACTTGGTCGTAGGCAATCTCAACACCTTTGCTCGACCGAACAACTTTGTTCTCGCGATCGATCTCAGTCGCGCGGTCGCCGATGTGGAGTTGGATGCCTGCCTGTTCATACCAATCCATCCGCGCGAGCATGAGTTTCTCAGCGTCGCGGTGAGCGAAGAAACTGGTCAGTCCGACTCTGTCGTACGCGGCGCGCGGTTCTTCGCAGAAGGTGACGATGCGGTAGTGTTTTGGTTCGTCGAACGCGACAAGGTTTTCGCAGAAGCGAAGCCCGACCATTCCGTTGCCGATCACGACGATTGTTTGCTGGTTTGAATTGGTCATGTTGTTGTCTTTGGGAAAGTCGCGGGGCGACGACGTGCCAGCGTACGTGGGGCCTTCGAGCCCCAAGGTGGGAAGACGATGGTTGCTCGGAGGTGGGAAACGACTGCTGATGTTGATCGCGCGATCTTGGCAGGTATGAACTTCGCGGGTGCTTGGGGCTCGGAGGCACCAAGTACTTCACGCACCGAAGTCTCGGGGCTGTGGTCGGCTTGTGCGGTCGGAGTGCGGTTCATCGTGCCCGCCTCAATTTGCTAGAATAGTGACTGCGGTGACTTCGCCGCTGACGATGGTTGGTAGTGCGACGGCGAGGCTGAGCTGGGTTCTGGTATGGCAGCGAACTACAGATTCGGCGACGGAACCGTTGCCCACGACAACCGGGCGACGGGTTTGCCAGGCTTGTCCGGCGATGCCTTTGTCGTCGGTGTCGGATGCTTCTGAGAGTTGGGACGACAGAGTGGCAACGCCGTCGGCGTATTCGGCCGAGAGAACCAGGTCGATGTTTCCGGGTGTTGGCTTCCACAACTGCATCAGCGAGAACACTGGCGACGACTGTGAGTTGAACAGCGTGAAGACGTCGTCGGCTGGCTTACCTGAGTCAGTCAGTGGGATGCCGATTCCCGAAACAAGGTTCTCTGCCGCAAGTGCGACTCCGCGAACGACATTGGCGTCTTCGTTTAGCTGCGATGTGATGTACGGTCTGGACCGATCGGCGGTGGTTCCGGCCATACCTTCGCCAATTGGAAGAACAAGGAACTCGCTGATACGCCGGAGTTTCTCACAGTTGATGTAGGTGCCGGCCGAAAGCCGCAGTCCCTTTTGTTTCTTTTCGTACTCCCAATGCTCGAACGCAGCCCTCATTTGTTGGCGGCTGTCCAGAAGCAGCAGGACAACTGCGACCACTTCCGTGCGATCGAAAACGGGGAAGCCAACAGCAGTCGTGACTCCATCGGCGTCGGCTACGTCACTGCGGACGAATTCCGTGGTGATCAAATCTTTCAGGAACGCGGGCGCGCGTTGTTGCCAGACTCGACCGGGCAAGCCTTCGCCTTTGTGAAACTTCATGCCATGTGTCGCGTCGCGGAAGGCATACGCGTCGCGGTAACAACTTTGCTCGAGACTTAGTCCGTTGTCGTCACTGTCAGGTACCCAAACTTCGATTCCTTTGACGCACTGGCGTGAACTGGAGGGCAGAACCGGGCGTGACCTGTTGCCAGCGGCGGCAAAGCCCTGATCAAAGTACTTCGCACGTACGGCAACTGAGACAAGTTCAGCAACCGAGTCTGCTTCGACCTTCTTCATTAACCGGAAGCGTCGGTCTTCGACAGCACGGGTTGTTATGCCGAGTTTCGCGGCGATTTCCTTGTTCCTCATGCCGCTCATGATGAGTTCAAGGACGTCGAGTTCCTTTCGGGTCGCGTTCTGCATGCGGAGTGATGCGTCACGGAAGGCGTCGACACTAGTTTGGCTCTGCAGGCTGTGGTTGACGGCGTCAGTGAGTTCGCTGACAAGTTCTTCGTGACTGACCGGCGTGACGATGACGTTGAACACACCTAGTCGCATCAGCGCGACCGCATGCTGGGCCGAGGTTGAGTCCAGCAACGCGACGACAGGGATCGACGTGAAGTGGTGGGTGAGCTGACCGATCGTCAATTCGTCCTGCGCGGTGTCGTTGGACGAACCGAGGACGACACAGCCCGTCGCAGACGGTGCGGCACCTTCGAGTAATCCGTTGAGTGTCGGGTACTGCCGGAATCCGAAACCCGCGAGGCTCGTTGCCTCCAACAACGCTCGCGCAGCGTCGGTGGTCAAGCCGACAGCGTAGATGGTGACCGGCGATGTTGGTTTGGACGGGGCCATACTGTTCAAAGATCGCGTCAAAGCGATCGGCTGCGGTGGTTGGATTGAATGTGTGGTGAGTGGCACGGTTTGCTGAGGTTGGTTTGTTGTCGTAGTGGTCGGGTTAGGTCAGAAGATCAAAGTCCAGACGGCGATGAGTTCTCCGTCGTGATACGTCGGCACGGCTAAACAGACCCGTGCGGGGTCCGGAAGCAGCTTGGTGTCGGTAATGAGTTGTGGTGCCGCTGTTCGCGCGACTTGTTCCGCAATTCGAATTCGCCAGTCGTTGCTCGATTTGTCGAAGAGGCCGGCCGCGGTCTGGACGGTTTCAAGTATCGGCGTGATGCTTTCGTCTTCGTTCCGTCCTGAGCGGGTGGCCCAGAGTTCGAAGTCGTTGGCCAGCGGGACAGCCGATGACGGCAAGAGCAGCAGCACAGAACTTGCGAAGCCACTATCGGAACCGACAGGGATTCCGACGGCTGTTGTCAGGTGAGCGGGATCGTTCTCGAACGAACGCACGAAACGTGGGTTGCGGCCAGGTTCGCGAGCCAACTGTGGACGGCGTGTCTTCCAGACTTCTCCAGGAATGCCGGCTCCCTTGGGGAACCGGACGTACCGCGAGATAAACTCGAAGCCCGGCAGGCCTCCGTACCACGAACTGCTGAGCGAGAGTTCGTCGCGTTCGTCACGCGACCAGGCCTCAATAGCGCCGTGTCCGGTGCCGAGGCCAAGCACAACGACTCCCCTGATTTCCGTCCGGTCAAATGTAGGAATAGCAACAACGCCGGCGAGGTCTGTACCCGCTTGCTGGCTAAGCGATGCGATGAGTTCGCTTGGTTCTTCCTGCAGAACTGTGGCGGACTTTTGATTCCACGCGCGACCAGCGATGCCTTCGCCGGGGCCCACGACGGTCTTTTCTGCGACTGGCGTCGCGTCTGGATTGTCGATGCATCGATTTGCGATGAGTGTGAGTTGCTGGCCGGTTTCGTCGACTTGCCAGACTTCGATGTACCGGACAAGAAGCGTCGCATGGCTTGGTTGCGATTGAGTTTCGGTGGCCATGATCACGCGTTGGCCTCCGAGAACGACTGTACTTGGGGCCTCCGAGCCCCAAGGTGTTGAGATGTTGATCGCTGGCGGGCGTGGATCAACGGTTGATGTTGATCGTACGATCTTTGGAGCTGATCCGTCGCTGATGCTTGGGGCTCGGAGGCCCCAAGTACGGGTTTGTGTTCGCCACCGACTTTATGTCGGCGGGCCCGCGGCTTTCGTACTACCGGATATGTCTTAGACCAGAAGCCGTTTGGGCCCGACAACGCCAACGGCGTTGCACCACAAAGCCCAGAGTCGCGCAGCGCACTCTGGGTTTGTGGCGAGACCGTGTAGTAGTACCCCGAAGGGGTTCCACAATCGGTGACTGGCGTGTGGAACCCCTTTGGGGTACGGGGATTTCGTGACACCGGTTTCCCAAGGTACGCTGCGCGACCCTGGGCTTTGTTGTTTGACCCCGTTGGGGTCGGCCCACTGGGCTTTTTTGGTAGCTGGAGGCCGTCGTGACGGGGCGTCTTCATCACGCACCTACCGTTTCTGGTTCCGGCAGGCGGTTCACCTTGGGGATTGGCTGAATTGTCGCGTCGAGCTGATCCGCCGATTCTTCTTTGATGTGTTCCTGCTTCTCAAGGAACGACAACAGGCTCGCGCGGAAGTCGTAGTAGTGTTGGTGGCTCAAGACTTCGTTGCGGACTCGCGGGCGATCGAATGGAATTTCGAGGACCTGGCCGACGGTCGCTTCCGGGCCATTGGTCATCATGCAGACTCGGTCAGACATGTAGATGGCTTCGTCGACGTCGTGTGTGATGAGAACCGTGGTGATTTTTTCTCGGTTCAGGATGTTCAGAATGACGTCCTGCAGGTCCATTCGGGTCAGCGAATCGAGCCGCCCGAATGGTTCGTCCAGCAACAACATTCGTGGCTTCAGTGCGATGGCTCGCGCGATGCCGACTCGCTGTTGCATCCCGCCTGACATCTCGCGCGGGTACTTGTGCATTGAGTCGGCGAGACCCACGATGCTGAGATAGTACTCGCAGATTTGTTCGCGTTCTTGTTTGGTTCCGTGCGGGTAGACCTGCTTCACGCCGAGCATCACGTTTTCGAACGATGTCATCCAAGGCAGTAAACAGGGTGACTGAAACACGACGGCTCGATCGGGACCGGGGCCGCTGACTTCGCGCCCGTTGACGACAATGCCACCGGAGGTGATTTCGTTGAGGCCTGCCAACATCGTGAGCACTGTCGACTTACCGCAGCCGGAGTGACCGATGACTGAGACGACTTCGCCGTGTTCCAGAATCAGATTGAAATCCTTTACCACGACGACGTCCTGGCCGAATGGGTTCGGGTAGGCCTTCGTGAGGTTCGCGATTTCGACGTAGCGGCGTTTGTTGGTCATGTCAATTTCTCGGAAGCGGAAGTCGTCAAGACTTTCGGCGAAGTCCATTGAGAGCGGCGCGTTCAGGCCGAAACTCTTGACGAGTTCCGCTACTGGGTAATCTTTCTAAGCAGCGGTGAAGTCGATTGGGGCCAGATCTGGAAGTTCAACATCAGCCGCGACTCGCAGCTCTTTGGCCTCGGCGTTGATATCCATCATGTAGGCCGTGATGCGGTTGCGGAGTTCTTTGAACTGCGGATTGAAGTTCAATGTTGTTCGGTCGCGTGGGCGGTCTAAGGTGACGCGGAACGATTCGCCAAGTGTGGCTTCCGGGCCGGGGGTCAAGGCGACAATGCGATCGGCCATGAGGACGGCTTCATCGACGTCGTTCGTGATCATCACCACAGTGCGACGATCTTCTTCCCAGATGCGGATAATCTCGTCTTGCAGGTTGGCGCGAGTTAGTGCGTCGAGGGCGCTGAGTGGTTCGTCCAGAAGGAGAACCTTGGGCTGCATGGAAAGTGTTCG
>JBGCDN010000029.1:0-3072 GCA_045105495.1 Planctomycetaceae bacterium | reverse complement strand
CAACTCCGCCAACCAACTCCGGGTTTATCCCTCCGAGTCCATTGCCTCCGCAGGGACAAATTCGCCCTCCGTCGGTCACACCGGCGCCGCTGCCCGATCCGCTACGTGTTCCATCACAGCAGTTACCTGCTCAGCCAACTAATCCTCCACAGCTGACGCCGCAACCGGCTCAAACACAAAGCCCATTGCTTCCCGCTCCGGCACTCACTCCGGCTCCAGCGCCACTGATCAGTCCGGCAATCAACCCGACGGCATCAGGTGCAGCAGTACCAACAACGAGCTTTGGTAGTGAATACATCGCTGACGATAGCTGCGAGATTTCCGGCGACGTTTGCGAACCCATGTTCATTGGCGGCGGCGGTGGTTACCAGAACCTATTCGGGAACCAGTCGTTCCTTCGTATCAACACGCCCCTGACTTTTCACATGCTGGACTTCCAGAACCGGCAGACGGACAAAGAACTACGGATTCTCCAAGACGGACCGCGTCCGGGAGAAGGTCCAAGCATTACCTTCGGTGGCCAGTTCCGAGCAACCGCGTTGTATGGAGAGACGAACACCGAGAATCGCTTTCCTTACCTTGGTCGCTTTCCACCCGACTTCGTTGGAACACGAGCAACCGATATTCGCATGTTGCAGTCCAACCAGGCATTCGTGTTTCATGGCAACTCGTGGGCACACGGATACTTCGAAACTCTGTTCTCTGATGTCTTCACGTTTAACTCGTTCGAACAAGGTAGCTTCCAGGTCCGCCAGGCCTACGTTGTTCTTGGCGACCTGAATGCGAATCCGTTTTATCTGTTCGCCGGAAAGAAGAACGTGCCGTTCGGCGATTTTCGAACACTTAGCCCGTTTAGCCAGGCCATGCCGTGGCACTACTTCGCCGGACTCGCGGAAGGCGGCGGAGTTGGGTTCTCATCGAACGGCCTAAGTGCTCAAGCGATGGCTCTGGCTGGTGGACGCGGCATTCGAGTTGTCGATTCAGAGGGCATTGGCCAGATAGAAAACTTCGCCGCCAATGTTCGCTACGACGCCGAACTCTCTGACAACGTTGCGGTTGGAATCGGAGCTGGCTACTTGCGAGGAACCATCTACGACGCCAACGTTGCCGAACACACCGACCCCACAGTCTTCGGGCCATTCAACGGTGCATGGGATATCAATGGATCGCTACACGTTGGTGCGTTGAGACTGGGTGCAGAGTTTGTTCAGACAGAAGAGGCGTGGCCGGTAACCGGCGCACGGGTCACAGCATGGCAGGCCGAAGCTGCGTACGACTTCTTCCTTGGCGGAACACCCTGCACGTTTTCCGGAAGCTACAGCGAAGGACGACAAGGCCCCGCTGGTAGTGAATTCGAATTCAATCGCCAGCTGATTGTTGGGTTGAAAGCTCAGCCAAGCCGCAACGCCTTCTTAACTGTCGAATACGTCCGTAGTACCGGGTTCGCACCACTGATCGGCATCACTCGAGCCAGCGATCGCGGCGTCGAACAGAATTCAATGGTCGCCGGAATCGTACTTGCGATTTAGTAGCCCCGCATGGACGGATGCGCCTCCGCCCCCGACTTTATTGTTTGGACCGGAGACATGGTTAACAGGTGTGCGAGGACATGGTTGCCACATTCTCACCGGTCCTTCGGTGATGTTAAGTGTAGTGATTTGGTCTTATCCGAGCTGCTCAGTGGGCTGGTTTAGGTCGATGGTCTTGATGCACGAATTTCGAAAGTAGACATGGAACACGGCATCCTCGCTGCCCGGCCGGATCGCGACATACTTCCCACAGAATGCTTTGCCGATCTTGAACCGCTGCTTTTGAAATTGGATGCAAGAACTGCTCGACACTTTTCGAGTCTGTTGATCGCCGTAGTCCCATTCGGGAATCTCTTCGGGAAAGCTTCGAGGACTTGGTTGGTAGCGACTCGCGGGCACTTCCATTTCTAAAGCCTGATGAGGTCGTTCATGGTTGTAACACTCGCGAAACGGATCGAACTGTTTTTGCGTGGCGAGCAGGTCGGCAAACGTCCGTCCCTGCAGCACTTCAACATCGAGCGTGCGATGAAAGCGTTCGTCCTTGCCGTTGGTTTGCGGATGCCGCGGCCGCGAATGAATGACGCGAATGCCAAGCATCATCAGCCAGATCTCAAACTGTGTGTGACCGCCCTTTTGACTGGTCCCCCACGGCGGACCGTTGTCCATGAGCATGGCAGCGGGGAGCCCAAAACGCCTGAAAACATTAGTCAACTCGCCCTGCACAGGAACGCGTTTCTCTGTATCCATTGCGCGAAGAGCAATCGAGTACCGCGAATGATCATCCAGAATTGTCAGCGGATGACACCGTTTACCATTGGTCATTCCGAAGTGCCCCTTGAAATCCATCTGCCACAGATCGTTGGGTTCAGGATGTTCGAACCGAGTAAACGTACGCGACTTCCTCGAAGCTTCAGCAGTGATGCAGCCGTTACGTTTGAGGATGCTGTTGATGGTGCTCACAGCCGGTACATCTTTGACATCAAGCACCTCAAGTCGCTTCTTGATTTTGCGAGCTCCCCACGCAGGATGCTTGTCTCTAATCTTCAGAGCCTCGCCAACGATCTCGTCCGGCGAAGCGGTCGGCGACGATTTGGGTCGGCGGCTTCGATCAGTCAGCCCCTTTGAACCCTCTTCGGTGAATCGTTTGATCCACTTGTATCCCGTCGTGCGAGACACGCCGAAGCGACGACACAGCTCCGAAATGTTCGCACCATCCTTCATGGCCAGTTCCACAAATTCAACGCGTAATGACACAGTATCCACAGCCTTCCAGTTCAAATTCGGATCTCCTCATCATGAAGAAATCCAAACAGTTAAACTGTCAACCATGTCCTCGCACACCTGTTAACCATGTCTCCGGGCCAAACATTTATGTCAGGGGTTCACCGGCTTTTTGCACTACTTGCACTACTTGCTCTGCGGGTTGCTTGGATGTAGTGCACAAGCCACTAAACCCCCGACGTAAAGTCGGGGCCGAGTCGATGACCTACTCGCGATACGCGGACAGGAAAACGTAGTAGTGGCGGTATTGTGAATTCGGATT
>JBGCDN010000028.1:0-12648 GCA_045105495.1 Planctomycetaceae bacterium | reverse complement strand
TGTCCCGGAAGTTCGCGCTTGGCTCAACCGGTCTCATACCCCCGAAAAGCCAGGTGCCGCTCGGTCGGAGAGCGACCGGGAAAAAGCAAAACACTACGAGACCATCCGTGAATTCGGACGCTACAGCCTCCTGCGTTTACTCGGTGAGGGCGCGATGGGGGCGGTTTATCTCGCTCACGACTCAAAACTTGACCGCTCCGTTGCGCTGAAGATTCCGAAGGAGAACGCGACTCGTGATCCGGGTTTCATGATTAGGTTTCTGCGCGAAGCACAATCGGCGGCCGCTCTCAGGCACGAACATATTTGCCGCGTGTACGATGCCGGCGAATATAACGGCACAGCCTATATTACGATGGAGTTCATCGACGGTGTCCCGCTCTCGGACTACGTTGGTTCGCCAGAACTGCACTCCTTGGCTGATGTCCTTGAGATGACCGATGTCATTGCCAACGCAGTCGGACACGCGCACTCGAATGGAATCATCCATCGCGACCTCAAGCCTGGGAACATCATGGTTGATGCTCGGCGTCAACCATTCGTCACGGACTTTGGCCTTGCATGCAGGATAGAACCTGGTGATGAACCGAAGGTGACGATTGAGGGAGCCCCACTCGGAACGCCGGCATACATGTCTCCGGAACAGGTCAGAGGCGAGCATTCCAGGGTTGGTCCGGCCAGTGATGTCTATTCGCTCGGCGTGATCCTGTTTCAACTGCTGACTGGCCGACTGCCGTTCACGGGTTCATGGCCAGAACTCATGGCCAAAGTCCTGCGTGACGATCCGCCAATACCCAGTCGCCTGAGAGTCGATTTGCCTGAGGATGTCGATGATCTCTGCCTCCGAATGCTGAGGAAAGAACCGCAAGAGCGTTTCGAGTCGATGGCTGATGTTCAAATCGCCATTCAAGTTTTGCTTGGGAAGCTCGCCAAACAAGCTGTATCAAAATCCACTCGAGACAAGGGCTCTGCGAAAGCTGACGAGCAGGTTAGGAACCGCATCAATGACATGCTGAAGGACGGGCAGTACGCATCGGCGATTCGGGAACTGAAGGATCTTGAACAAGATAATCGTCCTCATGCTCGCGCGATATCGGCATGGGCCAAACAACTGCTTCCACAAGTACGCAGAGAAGCCAAAGCGCTCAGTCCAAGGGCTGTTGAAGATCTGCTGCGGACGGCGGAGGAGATGTTCAGAAAGCATCACTACGCTGGTTGCATTCAGCTACTCGAAGACATCCCGACGCTGCGGCGTTCAGGGGAGGTGGATCGGCTGCTCACGCGTTCGATTGCCGCGGAGGCAGAAGCCGAAGAACTTCTGTTGGAGATCAGGAGTCGAGAAAGTCGCGAGCAGACGAACGGGCTCGGTCGACTCGTCAAACGCTTCCTCAAACTAAAGCCCCAAAACAAATACGCTCGCCGGTTGGGTAAGGCATTGCAGTCTTATAGCAGTCTGCCGGCTGCGACGCGGATTTACAAGTTCGAAGATGGCCGTCTGAAGCACTACGAGCGACAGTCGTTTCTAAGGCAATGGCTCGCACTTAGTCTCGCGGTTGGCGCAATTGTGTTTATTGGCATGTCTCTCTACATCAAATCTTACCTTGGTAGGGAGACGGATTCGGCTAACACTTCGCCCGAGTCTCGAACTGTCAAGGATGCAGGCAACGAAAAGATCGCGGCGACAAGAGAAACGCTCTTGCCGAACGGTGACAGGAGCCGTTCGGCCGTCATTGCTGAGTCTCCCTACTCATTCAAAGAGGCACAGGAGTATCAGCAATCTGCTGCCAGTCAGCTTGGAGTTCCCATAGCGATTACGAACAGTGTAGGGCTGGAGTTCAGGCTCGTGCCTGCGGGTACTTTTCTCATGGGGTCACCCAATACTGAACTACGACGTGAGCCCGATGAAGGGCCGCAACGCCGTGTTACCATATCGAAGCCGGCCTATTTCCAAACGACAGAAGTGACAGAGCAGCAGTGGATTGCTGTTATGTCGACATCGCCGTTCAGGGGATCAAAATTTGATAAGGTTGGACCGGACTATCCTGCCAGACAGATTACGCATGCGGAAGCAGTGTCGTTTTGCAAGAAGCTGTCGGAACAAGACGGCGTGACCTATCGATTGCCTACTGAAGCGGAATGGGAACACGCGGCTCGGGCCGGTTCAGCCTCACGATGGTATCACGGCGACGAGCCAGTTCGCGTGAGCGAACATGCCTGGTGGGGCGGTGAGTACGGTGGTGGCAACTGTCGAAATGAACAATACGCCCACCGGGTTGGCCAAAAGAAGTCAAACGCCTTTGGGCTATATGGCCTATATGGAAACGTCTCTGAGTGGTGCAGCGATCTGTATCAAGCGGACTACTATAAAACTTCCCCGTCTATTGACCCGCAGGGGCCAGCAACCGGCAGTGATTATGTTACACGCGGCGGAAGTTGGAACCATCGTGCATTCTATGGTCGCTCGGCCAATCGCGGTTTTGCTTTGGCTGCGTCATTTGAGCGAGGGTTTCGTGTTTTGCGGGAGGTTGATTCTCGGAACTCGGGCGAAGCCAGCGGGTCCGACGTAGGCGATGTAGACGTCAGGAAAACCGGAGCTCCGGCTGGGAGCCCAAGCGTCCCGCCGTCACAACCAGTTACGCCGCCTGAAACAGACGGTCTGGCACTAAATCCACGACTCAAAATTGTCTCCCAAATCCAAGGGGCGAGTGAAGATCAACTCACTCGCTGGGCAAACACTCTGCCGGACGGGTATCGGCCGTACTGGATTTCGCTCCGGACCACGGGTGACGAAGACCGTTTCGACGCACTCGCCCGCCGCGCGCCCAATGCCGCTCAGTGGAAGTTGGACTTCTTCGACTCCAGCGACTCGAAGTATTACACGGCCATGGCCAAAGCGAATCGGCCTTCGATTATTAACGACCTTACGCGACCCGGTAAGCGACGTGTCCAGATACTATGGGTGGCGGATCGACAAAGTTTCTTTAACTACTTTGGCTCCGAAAAGAGCATTCGAAATAAGATACGCGAGAAATTTTCGGAGTCTGCGAAGAAGCGAAATCCACAAAAGTACATGGTTCCCGTCAATTTGTCGGCCACGTATAGAAAGCGATCATCAAATCCTCACTATGAGCTAAGTCAGGCTCTAGCGTCGTACTCCGGTGTGGAACTTCGGACTGGCCTCACTGCGGCGCAGCTTCGGGAGGCGCTTCCGGGTTACGCCAGTAAGAGGTGGAGGTTGCATATTCTTGTCGGTGTTAGAAATGCACCCTCTCAGCAATTCGCGGCCGTTTTTGTGGAACGCTCGGGCCGGAGTAAATGGTCAGTTTCACTGAACCTCTCGGCGGATGAATACGCAGACGCGCTCCTCAAAGTGGATGCAAGGGGTGGTTACCCACGCTGTGTGGCGTCGGGGCGTCAGGGTGGTCAGCTGGTCTATTGTGTTGTATGGGATGGTATTTCGAATGTAGAGCTCGATGGCATGGGGCTGAATGGTCGCTTGTAAGTGCCTGTGCCGGCACTTCGCTCAAGACGAAGATCATCAACGCCACGATCGGGCCATCGCTGATCAGTGGCGCGAGGGCTGCGGGCAAGGTTCGTCGAGTTCCATGTTGAGCCACCTACGACAATGAAGACGCCTGAAACGGGCCGGGTTGTTCCGCTGCTGCGAAGCCAAGCATGCTGCCTTTGAGAAGAAATGTCAGCATGGGGCAGAAGAATCAAGACTTTGTGATCAAGTGTCGAAGCCGATTGAACTAAGTGAGCGCCGTCGGCTGGCTCCGGCAGACCGGCAATGCGGATATCGCCAATCCCGATCTCTGCCCCTGACTTTCCGTCAGGGATTTAGAGGCTTTTGCATTACCTGAACGTCAAAAGCAATCAGCAGTACAAAAGCCGTGAACCCACCGACGTAAAGTCGGCGGCGGAAAACCAGCACGGGTCAACGAACCGTTCATCAGCGCGTTTCGTCCAGCCAGTGACTATACTTGCCGGGCTTATTCGCCGTGGAGAAATATCAATGAATCTACCAGTCATCGACAACAAGAAAGAAGAAGTCTACGAAGATCCGCTCGATCTGATGGACGAAATCGACGCGCTCAAGAAGCAGAAGGACGCCGTCATTCTGGCTCACTTCTATGTCGATGGCGATATTCAGGATGTGGCCGACTACAACGGCGACAGTCTGAAGTTGGCTCGCGATGCGGCGAAGATTGAAAACGACATCATCGTCTTCAGCGGCGTCCACTTCATGGGCGAGTCCGCGAAAATTATGAATCCGGAGAAGAAGGTTCTTATCCCGGATATGCTCGCCGGGTGTTCTTTGTCAGACAGTTGCCCTGCCGATCAACTCAAGGCGTTCCAGGATGCCCTACGAGCGGAAGGTCGAACATTCGACACGGTTGCTTACATCAACACGTCGGCTGCAGTGAAAAGTCTTTGCGACTGGATTGTGACCAGTGGCAACGCTGCCGAAATTATCGACCGCGTTCCGAAGGACCGCGAGATCTTATTTGTTCCGGATCAGCACCTTGGTCGTTATCTACAGGAAGTCAGCGGTCGGAAGATGATTCTCTGGCCAGGCTCTTGCATGGTTCATGAGATCTTCAGCATCCAGGATCTTCTTCGAACCAAACGCGACAATCCGGGCAGGGTTGTGATTGCTCATCCGGACTGCCCGCAGAATATCTTGGAAGTCACCGACTTCATCGGCGGAACCGAAAAGCTGCGACAGCACGTGATGTCGGTCAAAGAGCCAACCAAGTTCCTGGTTGCCACAGAAGCGGCGATGATCCACCCGCTTGAGAAGTCGGCTCCACAGCACGAATACATTCCTGTTCCCGGCATCATGGCGGACACGGGCGAGACGTGTGCCTGCAACCGCTGCCCGCATATGGCACGGAACACCCTGCAGAAAGTCCGAGACTGCCTCAAATACGAAAAACCAGAAATTGTCTGGCAACCGTATTTTGATCAGGCAAAGGCTGTTCTTGAGAAGAGCCTGCTGGAATAGGATCTTGGATCGAGGATTTAGGAATGAGTGATCGCAGCCTTGCTTTGCGATCGCGTTCCTTTCAATTCACAGGTGTCCTCGATCAGCTTGCGTACGCACAGATTCTACTTTGAACCACTAATTCCTAGATCCCAGATCCTAAATTCCAATGTCTACTGCTGAACCAGTTACCGAACAAACAACAATCAACGGTGCGAACATCCTGATTCAGGCGCTTGTTCGACAGAATGTTGAACACGTCTTCGCCTACCCCGGCGGAGCCAGCATGCCGATGCACCAAGCGCTTCTGAACGCTGGCGATCACATTCGCACGATCCTTCCACGGCACGAACAAGGCGGTGGCTTCGCTGCTCAGGGGATCGCTCGAACGACGGGTAAGGTTGGCGTTTGCATGGCAACCAGCGGTCCCGGGGCGACAAACCTTGTGACGGCGCTGGCTGACGCGAAGTTGGACAGTGTGCCGATTGTGGCGATCACTGGTCAGGTTCCACAGAGCGTTATTGGTTGTGATGCGTTCCAGGAAACGCCGATGGTCGAAGTGAGCCGTGCGATCACGAAGCATCACTACATGATCACAGACATCAACGATGTCGCGCGGATTGTTAAGGAAGCGTTTTACATCGCGAGTACAGGTCGGCCGGGGCCGGTTCTGATTGACTTCCCGAAGGATGTTCAGGTCGCCACGATGTCGGCGGACGACGTGGATTACGATCCGAAACTGTACCTGCCTGGCTATCGTCCCGAAGTTCGTCACGTGGCTCCTGAACAGATCAATCAGGTTGTGGCTGCGATTAAGCGAGCGAGGAAGCCGGTTCTTTACGTTGGTGGCGGATGCATTCTGTCTGATGCCAGCGAAGAACTTTGTGAGTTCGCGTTGAAGACGAAAATCCCTGTGACCATGACCTGCATGGGACTAGGTGCGTTTCCCGGCGATCACGAACAATCGCTGCACATGCTCGGCATGCATGGGACCGTGTATTCCAACTACGCCGTTGACGAATCTGACTTGCTGCTGGCGTTCGGTGTCCGCTTTGACGACCGCGTGACGGGCAAGTTGGAAGAGTTCGCCAAGCACGGCAAGATCGTTCACATCGACATCGATCCATCAGAGATTCACAAGAACAAAGAAGCGCATATTCCGATCGTTTGCGATCTGAAGGAAGCATTGAACGCGTTGAATGCTGCAGTCTCTGAAGACGATGTGCCAGACCTCAGCGAATGGCACGAGAAAATTGCCGGTTGGAAGAATGAGCACCCACTGAAGTTCAGTGAAGAGTATGGCGATCTGATTCTCCAGCAGTACGCAATTCAGGAACTGTGGAATCAGACGAAGGAAAAGGATCCGTACATCGCTGTCGGCGTCGGCCAACACCAAATGTGGGCCGCGCAGTTCTATCGGTTCAATAAGCCGCGTCGTTGGCTAAGTAGCTCCGGACTAGGAACCATGGGCTTCGGTTTGCCCGCGGCCATGGGCGTTCAGGCGGCTCATCCTGATGCCATGGTTATCGATATTGATGGAGACGGTTCCATCCAGATGAATATCCAGGAGCTGGCGACTCTGCACTGCGAGAAGCTGCCGGTCAAAATCCTGTTGCTGAATAACCAGCACCTCGGGATGGTCGTTCAGTGGGAAGACCGATTCATGGAAGGTCGCCGCGGGCACACCTATCTTGGACCAGTCGATCGACCGGAAGCAACCGGTTCAGGCGATGGAATGATTCCGCAAAACCTGGACGACTGTTACCCGAACTTCGTTCAGATCGCGGAAGGCTACGGTGTGAAAGCCCGCCGCGTGGTTAGTAAGAAGGAATACCCTGAAGCTCTGGCAGAGATGCTGGCCCACGACGGTCCTTATCTGCTGGACGTCTTGTGTCCTTATCAGGAACACGTTCTGCCAATGATCCCGAGCGGACACACGGTCCGGGATATTATCACTGAGTAATCCGGCTGATGTATCTCGAGCAGCCAGCGTTTCGTTCGCTGGCTGCTTTTGTTAGTGGGCACTCAGGACGGGCCATCTGACGTGAGTAATGGGTGGCTACCTGAATACCCGCGGTATGCGTAATCTATCCATTTGGGTATCTCTGCGGCACTAAGTGCCGGTATGGCGCCGGATTTGAATTCACATTCACGATCGATGCATGCCGAGCCGATTTAGATAGAGGTGTGTATCGTGCGACCGGGGTCGTAGCGTTCGAAAGATTCGGACTTCGGTGTGCACTGAAAGCTCAAGAAGAGCCAAGGAGTGCCATCGTGTCAGACGCGCAGAAGCCATTGGATAACCCCACGCTTTATCTGGAAATCGTTAAAGGTTCGACACGTTTTCCGAATCGGCCGGTCTACGAAGGCGTCTTCCTTATTGGCTCGGGAAGCAACTGCGATCTGCGTATTGGCGGTCCGGATACGCCAGCTGTTCACAGCGTGGTTCGAGCGGAAAAAGGCGACGTCCACATCGAATCACTTTCGCGGAAGCCAGTGCTTCGAGTGAATGGAAGCCCCTGTGAGCGGGTCGAGCTGCGAAATGGAGACCGCGTTCAGATCGGTTCGATCCAGATGGTCGCTAAGTTCCAATCGGTTCCAGTGGCTCCAGTCATGCCTGTCGAAGAGGCGGGCCCAGCGGATCTGGCTTCTATGTCAGCGGAGCAGCTAATCGGGTTGTTGGAACAGGATTTAGCACTGGTCGAAGATGCCAGTCGGCACGAATCGAACGGCGCGGAGCTGCTTCTTGAGGCCGCTCGTCGCACTGCTGGTGCGTCTGCACCCGAGGTTCAAGAAGATGATCGAAACCTTCGAATCGTCGACCCCGATGAAGAACTGCATGATTCTCAGGCGGAAGCCGAACAGCTCATCGTTGCGTTGAATCGAATTGCTGATGATCTCAACACACGCGTCGATCATATTCGCCGCAAGGAAGAGGTCTACACAGACGCGGCCGATGACTTGCTAGCGATGCAAAATCGATTTGCGGACCTGCTGGAACGCGTGCTGCAACGACTCGACGAAAAGCAGCAACCACCACAGCGTCGCAGTGCATAGCAGCGTCAGGTTCTGATAAGAACTGGTTCGCTTCTTGGAAATGTCCGACCGTGGCTTGATGGCGTGGACGTCTTTCTCGTTTGACTACTTAGACGCACCGATCGTACGGGTGCGCAGTTTGTCTGCCGAGAATCGACGAGGCCATTATGCGTTCGTTGTTTGGATTTGTTGTTGTTGGGGCCGTGTTCTTTGCTCTGCAAGACCAAGACCCATTTGCCAGCGACGGACCCTCTGACCTTGACGTAAATTCGCCGAGCCTCGAACCAACAGTTGAGGCTCAGCAGTTTGCGGCCCATGCGGTTCCGCTCAAACGCGAACTCGCAAATCTGCATAAGATGTTCGACCTAAGCGAACATCAGTCGTCTCGCTTGGAACTTGCGATCAAGGGTGCAGTAGGGCGGTACCAGATATCGCTTCGCAAGCCCCGGCTCATGCTGACTGATCGTTCGGGGTTCGTGGTTTACGTGCGTGGTGAATCGAGAGCCTTGGGGGTCGATGTGGCTTCGGGATTCGTTCCGCTGGAACCGATCTGGTTGAAAGCTGTTGCGTCAACGTTGACGCCGGATCAGTACGAGCAGTTCAAGGAAGAGCAGGCGTCGCGCTTGAAGTATCGCCGAGAAGCACGACTGGTGGCGATCGTGGCGAGGTTCGATAGCTGGCTCATGTTCTCTGCCACACAGCGGAAAGAATTCGAGCAGCTCGTCGATGAAGAATTTGGGGAGGCCCTTGAGAACACGTGGGGGGACCATCGGGTCCTGTCCTATTTTGAATTTCAGATCCTGAACCTCGAAGTAGAGAAGCTTCAATCGATACTCACCGAAAATCAGGTTGCCGACATGGCTCAACTCCTACAACGGCGATGGTGGCATGGTGATGAGTGGGGCAACCCAGTGGGTGGTGGGTTCGGTGGACCGCCTCTGAATCCAGGTTGCGGCGTTGGCATGGGTGGCGGGGGTCAGGGCGGTGGAGGAGGCTTCTTCTAGATGGGGCCAACATGAATCTGGTACCACACGTTCGGTTATGGCTTTTGAGGCTTGCTACCTTTTGTCCCCGTTTTCGGTTTGCCTAGCAGTTCTAGCTGCAGACGCCCAACGTGCCACATGTATCTCGGGCCGAAGCCGGCAGTTCTTGGCCACTTTGTCGCTACGGATTTTGTAAGGTGCTTTCGGGCCGATTCGCGACGACCTTCCACTAGTTCGTTCAATCCGATGTAGAGCTCTGCGTAGAACATCCGTTTCTCGCGCTCCATTTCTGAGATGGACGCCGACCCAATCCTGCTGAGGATCTCTTTCGGTTCCATCTTTCCGGCGAACAGCTTGTACACGTCGGGGAATGGTTCTCGGTCGTCTTTTCTGTACTTGAGCAACCCTTGCCTTGCCAGCTTCTGGCCGTGTGCTTTGTACTGGCTGAGGTATCGCCAAATGCCGTTTTCTCGATCAACGTTGTCGAAGCTGTGATAGCGTTCGAACTGGGCCGCAGCCTTCTTGAAATCGCTGGCGTAGAAGTAAGCGATGCCCCGTCGCCAATGGGATCTGTCGAGAGATGGTTCGAGCTCAACCAGTCGGTCATAGTCTCTGAGAGCCTCCTTGAATCGACCAGCGAAGAAAAACGCATCTGCACGAGAGGAGATTGCCCGCGAGTTTGCGGGTGACTTTTCGATGGCGTCAGTGGTTTGCTTGATGACCGTGTTCAGTTCGTTGGCAATCTGCTTGCGTTCCTCACTAGTCAGAGGATGCACGACTGCCTTTTGCGTCGTTGGTTTCTCGGACGCTGCCTCCTGAGGCAGGCATGTGAAGGCGGCTAGGCAAACAGCAAGCATGTGTCTTGGCTCCGGTGGCGGTGGGATCGATTGTAGCACAGCGAACGCTGCTTGCTTTCTTGGCGGCTCAGTTGCACAAGCAACGCTGTGGGCGACATTGTCTCGGGCGTATGTGACGTCGTGTGGTCCTTGACTATGATTGGTTAGACAAGCGATTTCTGTCTGCAAGCCTTCGAGCCGATGTCCAAAACGATGCCCGATTCTGTTCTCAATGCCATTCGAGAGATGTTGAAGTCGGAAAGTGTTCCGTTTCGTGAGGTCCATCACGAACCAACTTCAACGTCAGAAGAGTCAGCAGCTGCACGAGGTGAAGAGTTAAGCACTGGTGGCAAGGCTTTGTTGATGAAAGCCGCAGATGAATTTCGTCTGTTTGTGCTTCCTGCCGACCTGCGAGCTGATTCAGGCAGTATTCGAAAGCGGCTTGGCACGAAGAAAATGCGATTCGCCACCCGAGAGGAACTTCTTGAGCTGACAGGCTTGGTTCCCGGGTCGGTTCCTCCTTTTGGTAAGCCGATTTTGCCGTTTGGTCTCTACGTGGACAGTAGGATCCGCGACAATGAACGCATCGCGTTTAACGCGGGTTCGCTGACAGATTCGATTATCATGTCAGCGGCTGACTACCTGCGATTGGCTCAGCCGGTCGATGTGTTTGAATTTGGAAAGAGAGCGACCACGTGATTCGAGTCATCATGATTCTGGCTATGGCGACTTCGACGCCGATTGCGAGTTATGGCCAGGATGAACCAGCGATCTCGCCACGTGACAAACGCGTTCGCCAGGCGGTCACCAAAGGCTTGGATTACCTCGCGCGAGAGCAGCAGGAAAGCCAGGGTTATTGGGAAGCCAACGGTGGTCAATACCGAGTCGCCATGACAGCACTCGCCGGGCTTGCCATGCTGGCGGAGGGGTCGACTCCGAATGAAGGCAAGTACGCAACCAATGTTCGCAAAGCGTTGGACTACATTTTGGAGATGAGCCGCGAGAATGGACTAATTGGGTTCAAAGACGACTATCACTACACCTACGGACATGGCTTCAGCATGCTGTTTCTGTCGCAGGTCTACGGCGAAGAAGACGACGTCGCGTTGCGGCAGCAAATCAAAGAGGTGCTGACCAAAGCGGTTCAGTTCTGCGCGGATGCTCAGACCAGCAAGGGTGGCTGGGGTTACATCTCGGCGAAGGAAGGTAACGACTTCGATGAAGGTTCGACCTGTATTACTCAGGTGCAGGGGCTGCGAGCTTGCCGCAACTCGGGCATTCCGGTCGATAAGAAGATTATCGACGACGCCAAGAAGTACATTCGAGCCTGCACGACGACCAAGGGCGGAGTTCAATACAGCATTCGTGGTGGTGGCGAACGACCGCCGATTACGGCGGCTGCCTTGGCTGCGATGTTTAACGCGGGTGAGTACGAATCAGATCACACGCGTAGCATGCTGAAATTCTGTGAGAAGAACATCTGGCCGGGGCGTTCGAACCGTAGCTACTACGGGCACTGGCACTACACGCACTTCTACTATTCACAAGTGATGTACCGTGGTGAAGAGAAGCAGTGGAAGAAGTACTTCTCGCATGTCGCCGAGCAGATCCTACGAAAGCAGAGTGCTTCCGGGGCATGGAAAGAAGGGCACGTTGGAGCGGTCTACACAACGGCGATCAACTGTATTGTGTTGCAGATGGACAACGGGTTCCTGCCGATTTTTCAGAAGTGATCGTGCTGCATCGCAAAGTCACCCTTCCGCTTGCGAGAGGGGCGGAGCCTAAGCGGCGGGGAGGGTTCCGAAAGCAGACTTGCGTTTGGCCCTCTCCGGGCCTGATAGCCCGACTCTCCCACGAGTGGGAGAGTGACGAAGGATTCGGCAGCCGATTGTTTGCACGCTAACGAGGTGGAGTTGGTTTATGCGACGGTTACTTGTTTTCAGTTTGCTGATGTCATTGATGCTTGGTTGTGGCAGCGGTGAAGAAACCACGGCGACAGCAGATCCGCCGCCTGAATCGTCTGGTGACGTAGCCGAGACCGCCTCAGGCAATCAAAGCAACTCCGCTCCGAAGAAAAAGAGAACCCTCACTCCACTCGATCTTGGTGGAATCGACCACAACGTCGCCGCCGAGACAGCAGGTGCGGCAACTTCGAGTGAAGATCGGCTGAACTCAATTATCGATCAACTCAAGCCGCTTCAGGTCTTGCTTGGAAGTTGGCGAGGAACCACTCGTCGCGAGTTCGACGGGTTCAAAGCGGTTGATCTTCACGAGTGGGTTTGGGATCTGCAGAGCGAACCGGATCAGCCATCATTGGTCATGTCGTCCGGCGGCAAGAGTCCCTACATCGGTGAAGCCCGACTGACGTGGCGGACAGAATCGAGCGACTATCTGCTGACATTGATCTCGCCCGAAGACAAGAAGCGGGTCTTCGTGGGTGAGTTCTCAAAACCCGTAGAAGACGTCGCTGGTGATGACGGAAAACTGCAACGCACGTTCGCTCTAACATTCACGCAGACGGAACCGGCCGATGCGAAGGAGCAGTTTCAGTACACGTTCAATCAGCAGGAAAACAATCGCTACCTGATGGAGATCTCGAAGAAGCGAGGTAAGGCCGCGTTCCGCCGTTTTGACACCGTTTCAACTCAGCGAGACGGTACGTCGTTCGCTCTGTCCGATTCCGACTACGGCGAGAAGACCTGCATCATCTCCGCCGGACTAGGAACGATTTCTGTCAGCTACAAAGGTCAGACTTACTGGGTTTGTTGTTCCGGTTGCAAAGCCGCCTTCGAAGAGGAACCGGAACGCT
>JBGCDN010000027.1:0-10634 GCA_045105495.1 Planctomycetaceae bacterium | reverse complement strand
GTATTCCGGGTCGGTGGTGGCGATTTCACGGCTCCAGTCGTAGCTGAAGCCCAGCATCTTCAACTGACGCCGGAACGTGTCGATGTTCTTTTCGGTCGTCTCGCGAGGGTGGGTTCCCGTTTTGACAGCGTGTTCTTCCGCGGGCAGACCGAACGAGTCCCAGCCCATCGGGTGCATAACCTGTTTGCCCTGCATCCGAGCGAACCGACAGGTAATGTCGGTCGCCGTGTAACCTTCGGGGTGACCGACATGCAGGCCTGAACCCGACGGGTACGGGAACATGTCCAGGACGTACATCTTCTCCTTGTCCGACGGCGAATCGTCGGTGACAAAGGTGTCGTTGGCGTCCCAATATTGTTGCCACTTGGGTTCGATGCGTGCGGCGTCGTAGCGAGGCATGAGCTTTTGAAGGATGAGGGGTGAAGGCGGAAGGGTGAATTATTGTGAGCGGCACACTTTAGGGGAGCATGTGCCTGGTTCCAATCCGAGACGACACCGGCGAGAATCACGGTTTCGATTTTTCCCACTGGCAGACGCCAATTGACGCTAATGTGTCGGTCAGTCATCGACACGGAACATCGCATAAGTGCCACATCAGTGATCATTAGTGGTTCTCAAACTTGAACCAAGCACTAAGACGACACTAATTGGGGCGAGCCAGACCGTGTCCATACAAAACGACCGCATCCCATTAGCGTCGATCAGCGGTTAAGAATCATTCCTCTGACCACGTCGTGACAGTGTTCCGTTCTTTCACAGGCCACCAACCTTCAATCTTCTTCGCCAGGCGTGCAACGACTTCTGGGTTGGTAGCGGCCAGATTTTTCGTCTCGTGTGGATCGGCGAGGATGTCGAACAGTTGCGGCCTTTTCTCCTTCCGCGGATGCGAAGTCGTGTAGCGTCCAACCTCGCCGTCGTAGGTCAGCAGTAACTTCCACTTGTCTTCGACGACCCAGCGGTACAACAGCGATGCTTCTGGATTCTCTAAGTCTCGAATGTCGTGAGCACACCCTTCACCGAACACTTCCTTGCGTGGTGTTGGGTCGCCTGACTTGAGGATATCAAGAAGATTCAGACCTGGCAGGGCTTCAGGGATGTCCGACCCGCCTGCGGCGAGCATGGTCGGAACAAGATCGATGCTACTGCAGAGTTGGTTGCCTCGATCACCTGGCTTGATAACACCAGGCCAGCAAAACATCGTTGGCTGCCGAACACCACCTTCATTCGCGCTTTGCTTGGAACGCGGTGCGTACTTGCGACTGTCGGGTGATTGAACCCAACCGTTGTCGCAGATGTAGACAATCATCGTATTGTCCGTTTGTCCCTTCTTGTCGATGTGATCGACGAGCTGGCCACAAGTCTCGTCGAACCATTCGCACATGGCGTAGTACTTGGCGACGAACGGTGAATCGACTTTGGCGCGATACTTCTTCAACAAACGTTCCGGCGGGTTGTGTGGCGAGTGCGGCAGGAAGGGGGCGTACCAAACGAAGAATGGTTTGTCGGCTTCGACGGATTCGTCAATGAAATTGAAAACCGGCTTCATTCCCTGCCGCCCAATTTTCAATCCGTCGTCGCCGTGACGGCCACCACGTTGCGGAAACCCGCGAGTCATTCCGTGTGTGAAACCGCCTCGCTTGTAGTTGCCTTCCCACCACTTGCCGCTTTGGTGGCTGAGATAGCCTTGCTTTCCCAGTAGCTTCGGAACCGTAGGGTGCCGATCGATGTGTGAGATCAATTGCGACCGCAAGTCTGCGTACTTCTTCGCTTTCTTCTGCGGGTGAGCCAATACGTGTGATGGGTCGTTGCCGGAAACTTTGTGCTGATGCGTGTAGAGCCCCGTGGCCAGCGTCATTAGGGATGGACGACACAACGCGGTAGGAACATACCCACGGCGAAACACCGCACTGCGTTGGGCCAGCTTGTCGAGGTGTGGGGTCTTAATCACCTCGTGACCCATGAAGCTGTAATCTGTCCAGGCTTGATCGTCGGACAGAATCAGCACGATGTTTGGCCGGTCGGCTGCGTGCGTCCGGCTTAGCAGTCCGACTAAAAGAATCACTGTGAAGAAACGCAGGTTTATCATGACGGCTCTCAATAGCTTTCGGGACCCGTCAGTCTACCGAACCGATCTGGTCAATCGAATGCAATACACGACACAAACAGTCGACTGCTGATCTTCACCGCAGAACCGAGTACCATAGGCCGCTCGTTCCGGGAGTTTTCTCAGCTTATGACATCCAACGCACGTCCATCGCAGCGACCGCTGGTCGTGATTCAAAGGAACCCACGTTCGGGATCTGGCAAGGCGAAGGGTGAGCTACGTCGTTTGTCGAGAAAACTGAAGTCGCACGGGTTTCATGTGCGGATGTTTTCAAATCGCGAGCGACTGGACGAATTCGTTCACAGTTCGGCGATCGCTCCGGTGGCGATCGTTGCGGCCGGAGGCGATGGAACAGTCGGCAACGTCGCGAACCGATTGCCAGACCTTCCGATTGCCATTTTGCCCCTGGGAACCGAGAACCTTCTGGCCAAGTACTTGAAGATTCCACGCGACGGCGAAGCATTGGCAGACGTCATTGCCGCAGGAAAAACCGTCACCCTCGACACCGCGACGGTGAATCAGCAGAGGTTTCTCATTATGGCGGGGTTTGGATTGGATGCAGCGGTTGTGCACAGGATGGACGAAGTCCGGACCGGTACAATTTCTCACCTCAGTTACATCCAACCAATCGTCCGAACGTTTCGTAAGTACAAATACGTGCCATTGCGGGTTTACGTCGATGGTCAGGAAGATGCGATTACCGGATATCAGGTGATGATTGTTAATCTGCCTGCGTACGCCCTGGGGATGCCATTTGCAGAGTCTGCGACTGGAACCGATGGCAAGTTGGATGTTCGAGTATTTGACGGAGGCTCGTCATTCCAAATGGTAAAATACTGCTATAAAGTGGCCCGCCGTCAACATGAGCAACTTGCAGGTGTTCACTGCTTGACGGCTCGAAGCGTGCGGATTGAATCTGACGAACCAGCGTTCGCTCAGGTCGATGGCGATCCCGCAGGCTTTACGCCGGCAACAGTGGAAGTTCAGCCTGCCAGCATCACGTACTTCGTTCCGTAATTTTCTTTGCATCGCAAGTTGGCCAAACGGCCGGAGCCCAAAGTGCCAGAGAACCCCGTATCCGTAGATCGATTTATCTGCGGCGATGAACAACCTCTACTGTTCATCTCGGGGCCGTGCGTCATCGAGGATGAAGAACTGCTGAAAGTGGTTGGCGACGAACTTGCTTCTCTGGCGGAAAGCACGGGATTCAATATCGTCTTCAAAGCCAGTTTCGACAAAGCGAACCGAACCAGCGTCACCAGCTTTCGCGGACCCGGTCTTCAGGAAGGCCTCGCGATGCTGGATCGAGTCCGAGAACGAACAGGGCTTCCTGTCACAACGGACATCCACGAACCAAGCCACGCCGAACCCGCTGCCGAAGTTTGTTCCATACTTCAGATTCCAGCGTTCCTTGCCAGGCAAACAGACTTACTTGTCGCATCTGGCGAAGCGGCGAAGAAACACAATCGCGTCGTCAACATAAAGAAGCCACAGTTCATCGCGCCAGAAGACACTATCCACGCCGTCACAAAGTGCGAATCGACTGGACTCTCGCGAATACTCGTCACCGAACGCGGAACCACGTTTGGGTACGGACGACTGGTCAACGACTTTCGTTGCATCCCAATAATGAAGTCGTTTGGAACCCCGGTGGTATTCGATGCAACCCACAGTGTTCAAACACCCGGCGGTTCAACCACAGGCGGTCAACGCGACATGGTATTGCCACTGGCTCGTGCAGCCGTGGCGGCAGGTTGCGACGCCATTTTTTGCGAAACACATCCGGATCCGGATAACGCGAAAAGCGATGGTCCGAACATGGTCCCGCTTGCCGAGCTTTCGGTTCTCATGAAACAACTGACTCGTTTACGAAGTGTTTACCATGAACTCACCCTCTAGCACTGTCATGCTCAGAAAAACGAAATCAAAGGCAACAGCGCTTCTGCTTACCACCGTCTGCGTTTGCAGTTCAATGGTGGGATGCGGCGATTCTACTGCTAAGAAGGCAGGAGAGACAAAGATCGCCGGCGGTGACATTGCACAAACGTCGGACACAAGAGTTCAACGTTGCCAGAGCCTATTTGAGAGCGCGATTACTCGGGTGCGGCCGCAGAACCTGGGAATCTCATCCAAATCCACGTCAGCCGCGTTGGCGTTGAACGATTGGTTTCGACGTTGTGGCAGCGATGACTGGCAGGACGATTGGGCATCAGCAGCTGGTTCGTTGCTGAATGAGAGAGTCGCTCGCCGAGCCGCCGCCGATCGGTTCAGCGAATCCGACGCGCTCTACATTCGAACTTGTTTGTTGATGCGGAAGTACGCCAAAGCTGTACCTGGACGATCGAATTCTGAACGGACGTTGGGGCTCTTTTATTCTGTCGTCCGCGACGTCGCACTTCGGGAAAACGGCGTCACACTAACACCGTTCGAAGTAGTGATGACTGGACGAGGCTCTGCAGAAGATCGAGCGTGGGTCTTTGTTGAAGCCCTTCGCCAGCTGCGAATCGATGGATTCATCGTTGAACCGGCAGAGAAAAAAGAAGCGTGGCTTGTTGGTGCATCCGTTGACGACAAAGTCATGTTGTTCGACATGCGTTTGGGCCTGCCCATATTCAAGACAACTGACTACACCGACGGAGCACTCCCGCAAACGGGGGTCACTTTGGATCAGCTCGCCGGTGACGATGAAATCCTGGGCAGCATGAGTATCGAAGGATTCGATTACCCGGCCACAGATGCTGACTTCGAAAACTCAATGGTGTATCTGGTTGGCGGTTCATCCACGTTCGCGCAACGATCATTGCTGCTGCAGAATTCTCTCACAGGCGAAGACACAACTGTGCTCTGCGATCAGATTCAGGACACCGGCGATGGCCAGGGTCTTGCCGCTCGCGTCGCCAAGGCTGGTGGCTGGGATGCGGCCGATGTTTCACTCTGGCAATACTCTGCTGAAAACCTCGACGGCTTCTCTCGACTCGACGAAGCTGGGCAGGTTCGCCTTGACCAGCTAATCGCCCCCCTGAAAGCTCGGGTCGAACGGACGCCGGACGGGAAACAATTGGTTTTCAGCACGCCGCACTGGGAACTCTTCCAAGGTCGTATCGATCAACTAAGTGGCTCGACAACAGACGACGTCACAACCCAGTACCAGAAAATCCGACTCGGTAAGATGACGAAGGAAACGGTAAAGCGTGATGACCGTGGAGTGAAGTACACCGTGACGGCACCGGACGAATTCGTCGATCTGCACAACCGCGCGGCTGAGGATGCATCGTTTTGGGTGACCGCTCATCAGCTTCGAGCCAAACAGTATGAAGCCGCCATCGATGGACTGTTCACATACCGACGACTGTACGCAGACAATCCAGCCTGGGCGGGACACGCCGAATATGTTCTAGCATTGGCTCTCGCAGAAAACGGAGACTTCGGCAAAGCATTGAAGTACCTCGAAACGGCAGCAAGCCACGATGAACCACATGCACACGGCTTCAAGGTACTGCTCGCAAACTGGAAACGGCAGATGCCGACCGACACCGAAGCCAAGGATTCGAAAGAGTCCGTCCCTCCGGCAAAGGCTGACGGAGAAGAATCACCCAAGTCGGATGCTGACAAAGAAGAATCGAAGGAAGACCAATCGGACCAGCAGCAGGAAGAAGCTAAGACGGACGACAAGAAAGAATCTGCTGCGAAGGACGAAAAGAAGCCCGAGAGTAAGCCGGACGAGAAGAAGTCCAACGACGACAACGCCGTTTAGTACCGATGTCCTTCGACTCAAGATTTGTGCGAGGCATTGAGCTGTTCAATGAACAGGAGTTCTTCGAGTGCCACGATGAACTCGAAGAAGTCTGGACAGAAACAATTGGCCCGGAGCGAGAGTTCTATCAGGGATTGATCCACGCGGCTGTTTGCCTGTTCCATTTCGAAGGCAACAATCTTGGTGGAGCCAGAAAGATGTACGATTCCTGCTGCCGATACCTGGAACCGTACGGACCAGTGTACTTTGGAGTAAATCTGGAAAAGTTACTCAACGAATTACAGCATTGCTTCCGCGAATTGCTGAAACCGCACGCATCTTACCCCACGGGTGTCACGCTCGACCCAAGCGATATTCCCACGATTGAGTTCAAATCGTCGCCGCTGCGCGATCAATTCCCGACCGACCCGGAGTCTCAGGACGCAAGTTGAATCCCCTGGTGCGCACTCCTAGAATCGCGAAACTTTGAGTGGTGCACTGGCGGTCGGACGCGTGTTTCAACAGCACATGGCACCTTGAGATGGTTCCATGGTTAAGTCCAACGCTGACAAGAACGCAATTGCTGAAGAAAAGTACCCCGACGTCGATTTCCCACGCCTTCGCGCTGCGGTGAAAGAAATCCTTGCGGCTGTTGGCGAAGATCCTGAACGAGACGGACTACTCGAAACACCATCCCGTGTTGCTCGAATGTACGCCGAGCTATTTTCCGGGCTACACAACGATCCCGGCGATCACCTTAAGAAGGTGTTCAACGAAAGCTACGACGAACTGGTTCTGGTTCGTGACATTTCATTCAACAGTATGTGCGAGCATCATCTGCTGCCTTTCATGGGTAAAGCCCACGTTGGCTATATTCCAAAGGGAAAGATTACCGGACTGAGCAAACTGGCTCGCGTGGTAGAAGATGTTTCGCATCGCCCGCAGGTTCAGGAACGCATGACGCATGCGGTTGCCGACCTGGTGGCGAAGGAACTCGACGCGAAAGGTGTTATCGTCGTCGTCGAAGCTGTTCACACCTGTATGACTATTCGCGGCGTTCGCAAACCTGGAAGCCTTACCGTAACCAGCGCAGTTCGCGGCTTGCTTAAAGACAACCTTTCAAGCCGCGCCGAAGCTATGGCGCTGATTAACGGAAAATGATCGCTCAATTCGCGCTGCGACTGACATTCGGCATGGGCATCATGTGGTTGCTTATGCCTCGAAAGGAAGTCACAGCGGGCTTCTTCAAAATCCAAATGCGCGTCGTTCTGGGTCTTTGCATCCTCGCGGCACTGTCTGTGACAACGGGGTTCATCGGGCGGTCAGCTGACCAGCAGTTGTTCTCTCCAACGACATCCCGAATCCTCTGCGGCATTACCGCAGCGATTGCTTACTTCGGTTCTGTCTTCTGGCTATACGATTGGCGAAAGCCCGGAACATGGGTCATGGTTCCGATTGTCGGACTCGCCGGAGCCGTCTTGATGGTCGGCTATGGGTATCAGTCCGACTACACAGACAGTCGACGCTGGTTACAGCCGCTGTCCGAGTTCTCTTCCTCGTTGCTGATCGGCAGCACCGTTGTCGGAATGCTGCTCGGCCACTGGTACCTCACCAGCCCAACCATGACCATCAAGCCACTCAGCGTGATGAACCATTGTGTTCTGGCGGCAGTGATTCTGAGGCTAATCGTTTCGCTGATTGGATTGAACCTGGCATGGTCGTCTATCTCGACCAACACTCAGGTAATATGGCTGTCGCTAAGATGGATCGCAGGAATTGCATCTCCATTCCTGGTGTGGTTTTTGGTTTGGCGAATTCTGCGATACAAGAATACTCAGTCGGCGACCGGTGTTCTTTTTTCCGGCGTCATCGTGACATTCATTGGTGAAATGACCGCAGCACTTCTGTTTACTGAACTTCCCTATCCCGTTTGAACTGACGGCAATCAACCATGCGACTACGCTACGCCTGCCCCAACTGTCAGGCTCAAAAAGAGGCCGATGTGGGCCCAGGTTCCATCATTCGATGCGAGTGTTCGTGGACGCGAGAAGCGCCCGCAGACAGTTTCGAAAACGATACGCCTACCAAGTGCCTGGTTTGCAGTTGTGGCGATCTTTGGCGGCAAAAAGATTTCCCCCAGTGGCTGGGGCTGACCATGGTCGCCATGGGAATCATCTTCAGCACGATCGCATGGTCACAGCACATGCCGCTGACCGCGCTTGGAATTCTGATGTTCTTCGCGCTGGTCGACTTGCTGCTTTATACGTTCATGGGTGATATGCTGGTGTGCTACCGCTGTCGCGCGAGGCATCGCAAGATGCCGATTGGTGAAGATCATCCCAACTTCGATTTGGAAGTTGCCGAACGCTATCGCCAGAAACAACTCCGCATGAAGCAGGCCGGAAAGTAAACGCTGTCCGGTTCTGATGACCTAGAACCGTGGAACACACGCCCAACCGGCTTATCGAAGATCTTGCCGATTCGATCGACGGAGAAATCCGCAGCGATCGCGCGACGCTTGCGATGTATTCGACAGACGCGAGCCTCTACCAAATCGAACCTCAGGCCGTTGCCTTTCCAAAATCACGCAGCGACGTTGTCACGCTGGCTCAATACGCCACGCAAACAGAAACCAGTCTGATCCCGCGAGGAGCCGGAAGTGGTTTGGCAGGTGGTGCAATCGGCGATGGGATAGTTGTCGATTTCTCCAAGTACATGACCAACATCGTAGAAATTGGTGACAAAACGGTTCGCGTCCAGCCCGGTGTCGTTCGAGATCGTTTGAACGCAAAGCTGCGCGAGTACGGCCGGTACTTTCCTCCAGACCCATCGAATTCAGCCGTCACCACGATCGGCAGCATGTTGGCCATCGACGCAGCTGGCTCGCGTGCTGTTCGAGTTGGTTCGACGCGAAATCATGTTCAGTCAATTGAAGTCGTACTGTCCGATGGCGAAGTCATTGAAGCCGGTCGAGAAGGAACCGTCTTCGATCCAGACATTTCATTGACTCGCGTAGGGCCACACGATTCGGCAGTGATGAAGGCTCCGGTCATTGACCGAAAACGTACGATCGCCAGTCGTCTCGCGCAGTTGCTTCGGGACAACAGCTCACTTGTCGACAAGCACCAACCGCCACTACTAAGGAACTGTTCGGGCTACAACCTGCGAGGCGTTCTTGCGGGTGATGACGTCGACCTTCCGCGTTTACTGGTTGGTTCTGAAGGCACACTGGGCTTGTTCACCGAAGCCACGCTCCACACCGCGCCGCTTCCAAAACACCGCGGCGTCGTGTTGCTGCTGTTCGGCGATATCGAAGGCGCGGTAGCAGCGGTTCAGAAAATCGCACCTCAGCAACCCAGTGCTTGCGATTTGATGGGACGACGTTTGCTAAGTCTCGCGAGGGAAGCTGATGTCCGCTTCGCAGACATGATTCCCGCGATGGCTGAAGCGGTCGTGTTGGTCGAACAAATCGGATTCAGTGATGCGGAAGTCAGAAAACGTATCGACGAAACAATCAGCATTGTCCGATCGGCCAACCCACGAGTCCGCATCGCCGGTAAGGGGTTCACCCCGGAAGAAGTCGACTTCCTCTGGTCACTCCCAACGCGCGTAGTACCGCGGTTGATTGGAATTGAGGGCGAATCGCGTCCGCTACCGTTCATCGAAGACATCGCCGTGCCTCCCGCTGCGATTGCCGAGTTCCTTCGCGAAGCACAGCGAGTGTTTCAGCGTCACCAAGTGTCAGCCACTCTGTATGCCCACGCTGCATCAGGCCAATTGCATCTTCGCCCATTCCTGCCCTTCCCGAAAGAAGAAGACGCATCGACGATTGAAGGGATCGCAGAAGACATCTACGAGCAGGTCTTCAAGTTCGGCGGAACCATCAGCGGTGAACACGGCGATGGACTCGCAAGAACGTCTTTTGTACGAAAGCAATATGGACCGCTTTACAGCGTATTCCAGCAGGTGAAAGAGATCTTCGATCCGCACCACCTGATGAACGCGGGCAAGGTGGTTTCTGAAGACACTCGTTTGACCAGCAGCAATTTTCGGAAGTATCCGCCCGAAATCCCAGTCATCTCAGACCTGCAACTCACGTGGACGCCGGCACAAATCAGCCAAACACTTCTGCGTTGTAATGGCTGCGCGGTGTGTCGAACGCAGGAGGAAGAAACGCGGATGTGTCCGTTCTTCCGTACGGCTCCCGACGAACTGGCATCCCCCCGTGCACGAGCCAACATTGTCCGCGGACTGCTGACGTCGGGTGACCCGGAAACGTTTGCGTCAGACGAACTAAAGTCCCTCACCGACCTCTGCTTCAACTGCAAGCAGTGCGAAGACGAATGCCCGTCTCACGTGGACATCCCCAGTCTCATGACCGAAGCCCGCAGCGCGTATGTTTCGGCGAATGGACTGGACCGTGTGTCGTGGCTGTTGTCGCGAATGCATGAAGTAGGACGAATCGGTTCCATCTTCTCGCCAGTTTCGAACCGACTGCTCGCGAGCAAACCGGGACGGTGGATGTTGGAGAAAGCGGTGGGTATTAGTCGTCGTCGGCGGCTGCCAAGATTCACATCGCAGCCGTTCCTATCGAGACGCAGCGTCAAACGCCCGGCTGCAAAACGGCATGATCGTGAAGTGCTGTACTTCGTCGATTACTACCCGAACTTCCACGATCCAGAACTGAGCGAAGCGTTCGTCAAGGTTCTCGATCACAACGGCGTCCACGTACGCATTCCGCAATCGCAAACAGCATCCGGCATGGCAATGGTCGCCGTCGGAGATCTGCGCGGAGCG
>JBGCDN010000026.1:0-15549 GCA_045105495.1 Planctomycetaceae bacterium | reverse complement strand
TCCAGCTCTACTCGCGCTTTCCAGGGTGCGAACGGATGTGGTTCCAATTGCCACTACGCGGCCGCCGTTGTCACGAACGGATTGAAGACGCTCGGCTGTTGGTTGTGTAATCTTGCAGACTTCGGAGTGCATCACGTGTTCGTCGATGTTGTCGGTGCTGACGGGGCGGAAGGTCCCGATGCCGACATGCAGCGTGACGAAGTCGTGATCGATTCCGGCGGCCTTGCACTGATCGAGTAGAGCGGGAGTCAGATGAAGTCCGGCCGTTGGTGCTGCGATCGCGCCGGCTTCCTGAGCGAAGGTCGTTTGGTAACGCGTCCGGTCGTTCTCGTTGGCGACCTTCCTGCCGATGTACGGAGGAAGCGGCAGCGTGCCGAATTGATTGAGAAGTTGTTCGGTGTCCTTTGTTGACTGAGGTTGGGCGGTCCAGACATCTTTGTCTCGACGGATGAGTGTTAGGGTGAGGCTTTCGTTGGTTGTTTGCGTTCCTGGCGCGCTGCCCTCCCCGGAGCGGAGCTCCGACCCTCCCGGGGGGAGGGTGTCTTTGTTCTTTTGCAGTTCGTCTTTGCCTGCCTCGTGGGCGGGTTGGATGGTGAGTGTCTCGCCGGGCTGTAGTTTGCCCCTCGTTTCGCCAATTAGTCGCCATGTTCCGGGTTCTGGTTCATCCAGAAACAGGCCTTCCCACTTGCCGCCGGTTTCGGTTCGAACACCAAACAGCCGTGCTGGCAGGACTTTGGTGTTGTTCAGAACCAGGCAGTCGCCGCTGGAAAGCAGTTGCGGTAGATCGACAATAGAATGATGCGATATCGTTCGATCATGACGGCGAACGACCATTAGTCTGGCGTCTTCCCGATTTGGTGGCGGTTCTTTTGCCAGCAGTTCTGGCGGTAGTTCGTAGTCGTAGTCAGAGAGGTCGTTCACGTGATGTCAGTCGTTGTCGGATTGATGCTACCTGGTCGGTTGAGCTTCGGTTCCACTCGGTAGTTCGACGGGGGGGCCGGTTGGATGATGGATTGGTATCGTTGGAGGGTGTCGCTCTCGATGCAAGCTGTTCGCAAGATATGAAGTCAGGATCTGAAATCCAAAACGCTCCAGTCGAAAGCTCATCAACGGCGACGCCCATCGCGTTCTGCATCACCGACCTTGATCGTGGTGGTGCTGAATTGGCAATGGTCCAAGTCGTGACTCGTTTGGATCCGAACCAGTGGTTGCCCCACGTGTACTGCTTGACGCATCGCGGACGGCTGGCTGATGAACTGGAGCAACAGGGCGTTCCTGTGACGTGCTATGAACTGTCGAAGTGGAACCTGTTGCTGGTCGTCTGGCGTCTGCGATCGGCTCTGAAGAACACACGTCCGGCGATTCTGCAGACCTTTCTTTACCACGCAAATATCATTGGACGTATCGCTGGTTGGCTGGCCGGTGTACCGCATGTTTGCTCGGGGATACGAGTCGCTGAGAAGCGAAGTCGGTTCCGGCTTTGGATTGATCGGTGGACAGACCGGCTCGTATCAAAACACATTTGTGTGAGCGAATCCGTGGCAGCTTTCTCTGTCGAAGTCGGCGGACTCTCGCGTTCCAAAATCGAAGTTGTCGCCAACGGTGTCGATGTGGATCGGTTCGCGTCTGCCGAGCCTGCGAAGCTTGCGGGCTTTGGGGTTCCTGAGGATGCATGCGTCGTCCTATCCGTTGGGCGGTTGGAACCGCAGAAAGCGCCCCAAGTCCTGATTGATGGCATTTCCCCACTCTTCCCCCGGTTCGAGAAATTGCACCTTCTGATGGTGGGGACTGGTTCTCTGGAAAGCAGCCTACGCGATCAGGCGGCTCGGCTTGGAATTGCTGATCGAGTGCACTTTGCGGGGCGGCAGGACGATATTGCGGGGATTATGCGGGCATCGAGTTGCTTTGTGCTGACTTCTCGATGGGAGGGCATGCCCAACGTGGTGTTGGAAGCAATGGCTGCCGGCTTGCCTGTGGTCACGACACTGGTCGAAGGCGTCGATGAACTGATTGGCGAGAACCGCGGAGTGGGGATTCCGGTCGGCGACGTCGATGCTGTCACAAGTGCAGTCGAGACCGTTCTAGCGGATCTCGCTACGGCCAAAGGAAATGCAGAATCGGCGCAACGTAATGTGATGGAACACTTTACGTGGAATCGCTGTGGTGCTGCATTTGAGGCTCTCTACCGAAAGCTGATCTCAGGTTCATGCTGAACCGTCCGGCTGAAATGAAAATCTGAGATTTTCAGAATCGCCGAATCCCCTGTTTTCACAACGACCTGCGCCGATTCTTGCGCGGTTGGTTGGCGTGAGTCGGACTGTCGCTCTTGACCGGTTTTGAATCATCGATACAACTCGTGGACACAAGTGGTGAGCAGTGGGGACAAATGGGTCACTGCGAGCCAAACAGGACGGATGGAGCCGAGTTACAAACGCAAAGTTGTTCATGGCTCTCACCGGGACATTCACAAGGAACCTCGATGAGAAGCATCGCTTGGCAGTACCCAAGCCGTTGCGAGAGGCCTTTGGCAAGGAAAGCGACACGAAATGTCTTTATGTGGCACCAGGGACGGAACAGTCACTCTTTCTCTATTCAGCGAAGGGGTTCGAAGCACTCGCTGAACGCTTCGCGTCGCAGTCGCGAAACGACCCCTCGACTCGAAACTACATGCGTCTGTTCTACGCCAGAGCAGAACAAGTCTCAGTCGATTCACAGGGCCGGATTCGCATTCCTGAACGGTTAGTTCAACTTGCTGAGCTACAGCATGAGATTGTTGTACTCGGTGTTCATGACCACGCGGAAATCTGGGACCAGGCACGCTGGGACGCATTCCTGAACCAGAGCGGATCAAGCTTCGACGAACTTGCCACCAGAGCCCTCGACTGGTCCTGATTGGACACACACACCTACAAACCAAACACACTGAAAACCTCGTAACAGCTCTCACCACAGCTTCTTCAATCGAATGAATCACACCACGATACACAGCAGCGGAATTGAGTACGGTGAGAGCAACCGTTTTCCGCTGGCTACCGGGCTTTGCGGAATCAACAGCCACGGAGGGCTGTTGGACACCGTTGCGGTGCTTTAACGAGTACCGCACAGGGCTATTCACTCCACATGGCAGCACGGACGCGAGCCAGGAGTGAATAGCCCTTAGGTGTCTTTCTTCTCGAACACCGCGTTTGATTCAGGTCGAACCATTCCGTTCACGCCAACGCACATTGCCGCCGTCGTCCCCATTGCGGCCATGCGAACTCGGCTCCCCTTCACTGCGCTGGTGATTGGAAGCATGGTGCCGGACATTGCCGTGTTCTTTCCATCGCTTGTTGCTTACCTGCGAACCCATTCGCTTGTCGGCGTGGTCACAGTCTGCCCATTGATCGGATGGGCCTGCCACTCGGTCTTTCTTGCGATCATGCAAAGGCCGTTGATCGCATTGTTACCTGCTTGGATTCAACACCGGCTTCCGGAAGATCGCGAAGTGTTTCGATGGCGGGAATCGGCTGCGGTCCTGATGGCTTCAGGGCTCGGGGCGGCAACGCATGTGTTTTGGGATTCGTTTACCCACACGGGGCGTTGGGGGACAACCTTGATTCCGGCCTTGAACTCGGTCGCTTTCAACTACGGGGATAGGACCTTCTTGTGGTCCACGACGCTGCAGTACGGATTCACATTTGTACTGCTGCCGGTATTGATGTCCGGAGCGTGGGTGAAGCTAAACCAACGAGAACACACTTCTCGACCGTTCACGCTTTCACGCCGCTGGAAGGCCGCCGCGGCTGTTGTGTGTCTGCTGATTCCAATTTCTTGCTGTGCTTGGTTCTTCACGGAAGCGGAGTCTTCTTACATCCTGCTCGGACAAACCGTGAAGTACACGGGGGCTATCTACATTTTGCTCGCACTTGGCTTCTCGATTTTCATCACTGCGCGGTTTGGTTCGGCTGACGGTAGTTTGAGTCACAGCCAGAAAGTTCAGAGTGCACCGGGTGGCGAGCAGCGGCCACCAGGTTAGATGCGGCCTTCGATGTAGGCTCGTCGAATACTCTTCGGCAGTTTCTCAATCGCATACCGCAGCATCGTGCGTGGCATTTCGTGGTAGTGAGATTTGAGGAACTGGTGGAGCGTAGATTCATCAACGTTACCCATTTCTCGAAGCATCCAACCGACGGCTTTGTGCATCAGGTCGTGGTCGTGGGTGAGGAACTTCTTCGCAAGGCGGACGATGTCTCCGAAGTCACCGGTCTTAATTAGTGGCAGGCAGGCGATCACGCTTACTCGTTCGCTCCAGAGATGACCAGAATCTGCGAGTTCGTAGAGGATGCTGCGATCTTTATCGCGCACCCAGTCGCCAAGAATTTTGTGCGCAGACGAATCGACCAGATCCCAGTTGTTTACGCGGTCGAGGTTCTGCAGATAGAAGTCAACGATCTGCGATTGTCTTCTCGGGTCGCGTTTTGCTTTCTCGTATTGCCCGACGAGAATTAAAACGCCGGTCAGGCGATGTTCGTGAATGGCGTCTTTGAGTAGCTTTTGAATTTCGCGTTCAGGCAGGTCGCGAAATTGTTTGGCCACCTTCCGTTGGTGAGGAACCGTGACCCCGATGAACTTGTCTCCTTCACCATACTGGCCTTTGCCAGTCTTGAAGAATCGAGGAAAGAACGCGGCCTTCTCCGGATTGATAAACGGCTCAAGTGCGTCCTTCACGTCTTTTGCAGTGCCGTTTTCTTCTTGAGCGGTCGGCTTCAATTTCGCCTTTGCCCGAGAGCTACGAATCGAAGGTTTTCCTTCTGTTACTTCGGCAATGATCTTCTTCCACGCATCGCGTTCTCGAGCCGGTTTGAATAGCGGTTGTTGTTTCTTGATGGCTTTTGACAGCGACTGCAAGAACGTGGGGTCTGTCTCAACGCGAAGTAGGAGATCTCTGAGTTGTTTCGTGTTCCCGGTTTCGAAGTAGCCAGGATAGTCGTCGCCGAGCAGTCCGATTGACCCCAGAATTCGAGATGACAAAACGGGCACACCACCCATGATTGCTTCTGTGATGACGTTGGCTCCACCTTCTGTCTTTGAACTATGAACCAGCAATCGACTTCGAAGCAGACGCGACAGTGCCTTTGCATGGCTGACTTCGCCAAGCCAGTCGTATCTCGGGTTCGCGGTTGCTTCTTTTTCTGCCCGGGCCTGCATGGAATCACTAAGTGCCGCTCCAAAGTGGACGACATGGATCTTCGATTCGTCAGGCAGCTTTCGAACCGCCATCGCCGCGCGGAATGGGTCTTTGACTGGTCGCAAGTGACCAATCACGCAGACTTCGAATTTGCCCTTCAACGCAGTTGATCGCTTAGTGGGCAGCGTGGTTGATTGGTAGACAACACGGCATTTGGAGTGATGCCGTTTGGGGATCGCATCGATCGCTTTTGGCTGAAGTACCACGATTCGAGATGCGACATCCAAACATCGTTGCGATTTGCTGTTGTTGACGATGGACGTGTAGAGGTCGGTTCCAACGGTTCCCAGAACGATGGGGGTCTTGGGATAGCGTTCGTTGAAATTCAAAACAGCGTTTGCAGAATGACCGGCATGAAGTGCGATCAAAACATCGCAGGCCGGGGGCGTTTCTGTGCTCGCGAAAATGGTGACGCGATGTCCGGATGCTTCGAGACACTGTTGCCAACGTTGGGCCGTGACGGCGTTACCAGTGTTGGCTCCGGCATGTTGAGGTGCGGCGATCGCGATTTTGAAGTTGGACGTTCGGCTCATCCGATCACGTTATCATCCCGACGCTCCCGTGGCGAATCCGCGACTGTGTTGATTCGATCGCAGAAATCGCTTTGATATGTCTTCTCAATTCCTCCTGCACATCGACCTCGGGAAACTGATGGCCCGCAAGTTTCTACTCAATCGTTCCGGCGATCGCGCGCTGTCGTTTCGCGGGAAGAAGCTTGCGCAGGCGGGAGAACAGGGCACGCAGGGAGAGGCCAAGGACCGCTGGCACACGATTTCTCTGTACCATACCGAGTCGGATCGGTACATCGCCTACATCGAATACCACGCCACGTGGGAAGGCGAAGAAGAATGGTTCTCTGCCTACGTGGCGAACAGCGGTGAAGAGCTGGTCGCGTTCTTGCAGGAACACGATCCGCTGTCGTGTGTCTTTGGGTATCCGGATACGGCTCAATTTAAATCTCGCAACGAGCAAATGCATCGCGTGCTTCAGACGCGATACGACAATGCGATGGCTGAAGTGCTGATCGCAGCTCGAAAGAAGCTCGGCGATATTGGCGGTGCGTTTGTCGAAGAAGTCTGACGCTGTTCGTCTCGTGTTCTACAGGTTGAGTTCTTCTCGAAGTTGGAGGAGGAAGCTGGTGCAACAGCCGTGGATCCAGAAACGGCCGTCTCGGTAATCCGCAATACTTAGCGGGGGTGCGGGAACGGTTCTCACCGACATGAATTTCTCGACTATGTGCGGGATCAGAAACGTCAGAGCAAAAATGAGCCACGACTGGAGCCAGACGGCGAACGCAAGGCAGGGGACAATCCAAAGGACCAGCAGTCGAAGCCGAAGTTTGCGAGCGTTTCGGATTTTCGCAGAGACGTAGTACTGAATCTCACATCTATGGACGCCGAGTGACGGACGGAATGACCTGCCGCTCCACTTCAAAGTCTGCTGAACAAGACTTTCATCGGCGGTCGGTTCGTTGCTGTAGACACATCGCTGAGGTAGCACGGTCACACCTGATGTGACAACAAGAAACGTGCCAGTAGGCTCCAGGGCTTCCGGCAAGGTGGATGGCGGTTTTTCCGGCGTCGGTAACACCGCGTCAGGCAGTACCTCGTACGGGTTTTGAGAGTCGGTCATTGAGCGTTCCGCAGCTTCTCGATCTCAGCGATTCTTGGAAGGGTCGCGTTGCCGTAGTGGCAACAGGAAAGGGCTGCTACTGCAGTTGCGAACTCCAGAGCTTCTTCGTTGGCGGCTCCTTCCGTTAGCTTGTGAATCAAGGCTCCACTAAACACGTCACCGGCGCCGTTCGTGTCGATGGCATCGACTGAGAATCCGGGGTGATGGTGTTTTGACTTGGTAGTAATCCATGTTGCTCCCTGATCGCCGTGGGTTGTAATAACTGACTGGCTGCCAAGGCCCATGAGCTGTTCAGCGTTTACTTCTGTGGTTCCAAATCGGCTTTGTCGGAACAACGAAGATGCGATCAGAATGTCTGCGAGTGGCAGCAGTTCGTCGATGCCGGGTTTGACAGAACCTGCGTCAAGAACCACTTTGCAGCCGTGCTGCTTCGCTCTTCTGGCAGTCTCGACGGCGAGGTTGCCAGCCCACCCGTCGAGGTGCAGAAGTTGGCAGCCAGTGAAGTCGAACTCTGACAATGCATCGACCGCCGGCGTTGGAAACTGTCCGCGGGAGTAAGCGATGGTGCGGCGACCGTCCGGAACTGTCCAGATTTGGGCGAAGCCGGATTCCCAGTCGTCGCTCTGCTGCGAAAGCGAAGTGTCGAGCCCCCGATTTGTGAGTTCAGCAGTGATGTACTGACCGGATTCGTCGTTTCCCCACTGGCTGAAGAATTTGCATCGGGAACCGTAGAACGCCGCAGTCGAAAGAGCGATAGGAACCGGCCCGCCGACCTGCTTCCAATGTTTCTGCAAGCTGTGCTTTGTGTCGCATGCCGGATAGTCGGGAAGCAGAACTGCATGGTCCAAGACGACCGTACCGATGCCAAGAATGCTCACGGCTTGCGATTCTTTCGCCGAGATGTCGCTGGTTGCCAAACGTGTGATCCGTCGAGCAGGGATAGGTATTCCTGCTGCAGCTGAGTCTCAAGCTTCTTACTGACGGCATTGTTCGCTGCAAGGTTCTTCTGTTCTGCCAGATCGTTGGACATGTCGTAGATTTCGAAATTGTCGAGCTTTACTTTTCGCAAGCTCTCCATCACGGACGGTGTGATGTTTTGCATTCGCTTAATGCCGGGCAATTGTGCCAGAACCTTGTACTTCCCGATCCGCATCGCAACGCGTGCTTCGTTGGTTGCATTAAAGTAGCACCACACCAGCGGCTTGCGTTTGAGCTCTTGGTTCTCGAACACGGGCAGAAAGTTGACACCGTCGAACGTTCGTCCGACCGGGAGACTCACGTCGGCCAGCTCGCAAAATGTCGGTAGAAAATCGAGCGACGTGACTGGTTGCGAATTCGTTTGGCCAGGCTGAATCCTACCTTTCCAGTTCATGATCCCCACAACACGAAAACCTGCATCGTGGGTATGCAGCTTCATTCCACGAAGCGGGCCCGGAGTTCCATAGGATCGTTTTGCCCGTTGGTAGCGTTTGAGTGTTTCCGGCCCGTTGTCTGATGTAAAGACGATGAGTGTGTTCTCTCGAACCTCCATCTTATTGAGATGAGAAATTAACCGACCGACTGCGGCGTCCACGTTGGCAACGTTCGCGAAGTACTGAGCTTCGTCTTCGGTTCGAGCGACGCTAGTGTATTCGGCAACCAAGTCTGGTGGTGACGCAACCGGTTCATGTGGTTCATGAAATGCGAGGTACACGAAGAACGGATTGGATTTGTCTGTTGGTCGATCCAGCCATTGAATGACTTCATCGACGGCAAGCTGGCAGCTGTAGCCTTTGAGGGGACCAACTGGTTTGCCATTGCGAACGTAGTTGTTTGGGTTCTCGTGTGATGGGCTGGCGTTGTTTTGCGTGCCGAACCAATGATCGAACCCAGCGTCATTCGGCTGTGGTTGTTGGCGATGATTGAACCGGCTGTTGCAGTGCCATTTGCCAGACATACACGTTGCGTATCCGGCTTTCTTCAGCAGCTGGGGAATGGTGACCTCGTTCTGTCGCATATGCACCTGCTCGCGAGCGTCGGGACGCGGCTTTCCACCGCCGGGTGGAATCCAGTCAAAAACACCAGCTCGGTTCGGGCTTCGTCCCGTTAACAAACCGACGCGTGACGGCGAACAAACCGGTGCTGCTGAATAGAAGTCGGTGAACCGAATTCCGTCGGCGGCGAGAGAATCAAGATTGGGAGTCTTGATGTGAGGATGGCCGTAGCAGCCAATGTCTCCGTAACCAAGATCGTCACAGAGAATTACGACGATGTTCGGGCGATCAGCCGCCGAAGCGAACTGGCAGGAAGCGAGCAGCAATCCAATGCAAAGAGGCCGGTAGAACATCACGTGCGATCCAGCGAAGGGGAGCAGAAATCCACACACATTATACCATCGGTGCGAAGAAAAGCCCCGAGAGTCCACGCTAGCGTCATGGACTCTCGAGGTAGCGACCGGAGCTCGGGGGATCTCCGGGTAGCTGCTTTCCGTCCCAGTGAGACTGGCTCACAACGTTCAAGTACCCATCGAAACGTAAGTTCTCCCGGAAATCGGCCGCGAATTCCTCAGATTTTCGGAATTCTCATCCGCGAATAAAAACGGTGAATACGCGTGGGTATGTGCGTGGTGTTCGCTATCGCCGCCAATGAGCCTGTGTCACTTGTCTGACGGACTGCGTTGGCCGTCCAGCGGTTCCACTCAGTCCCTGGCGATGCTTCAACGACATCGCTGCGCAATTCACTCGTCTATGCCGGTTGATTCGCTGGGTGGACTGAAGACATCCAGGATGACTGTGTCTTCCAATGCCGTTGCGGCATGTTGGAGATCTGCGGGCAGGTGAAGAACCTGTCCGGCTCTCACGTCAATTGACTCCAGCCCTCTTGAGTCCGAGTGCTCGAGTTCGAATCGAATGAGCCCTGAGACGACAATCGCGAATTGCTCGTTGGAGTGTGAGTGTGCTGGAACCTGCGTTCCCTGCTTCAGCGTGATGTGCGAGATCATCGCTTGCTCGCCGATCACTCGGCGGCGATCGATACCCGCCAATGGCGATTCAACAGGTAGTTCCATCCAGGTATGCAGAAGGTGAGTCATAGCCAGCCGATCAGTATTGAATGACTTTTCGCAGGTAGCGGAAACCGATAGCGGCAATCAGGATGTTTGCAATCCACATAGCCCACCACGGTTCGACAGATCCGCTCTTCGATAGGTTGATCATGAGAAACATCACCGGGTAATAGATCAGCAGGATCGGAATGAAGCACATGATGAAGTTGGTCAGAAACTGCTGCTTGGCCTGAAGAATCGCGAACGGCGCGCCCAGCAAGACAAACAGGAAGCAACTGCCGGCCATTGCGAACCGGCTGTGAAATTCTGTTTTCATTTTCCGACGCATATTTGTCTGCCGTTTGACAGCCTTCCGATGTGGTGCGAATCGTTCGGGGCTGAGCCGGTCGAAGTCGCCCAGAATCAGAGAGGTCGCGGCAACCCAATCGCGTTCAAACTCCAATTGCTCCATCTGCTGTTCCTGGTCAATCAACTGCTGTTTGATCTCCGAGATCGTCATCGAACGCGGCTGGAGTTTCGTCGTCTTCTTCTGAAGTGGGAATCGATGGGCAAACGACTCATACCAAAACTGAGTTCCGACTCGAGATGGAACCTGAACCTTCGCTTGTTGAAAGACGACGAGGACTTCCTGGTTTTCCAGATCGAAATCGAGACTCGCTTCGTGACAGTGGGCGATGTAGACCTCGTCCTGAACGACCATTCGAAAGACCGGGTTAATCAGTTTGGTTCCGACGACATCATCGACAGTGATGGAGATGCCGCGTTCAGGATCTGTCATCTGATGCTGTGACTTCAGGACGTCCAGAAAGATGCGTCCTCCGGCTTCTGCGATCACGCTTTCAATGTTGCGAGAAGCCCATGGGATGACATGGTTCGTTAAGCCAAAGGAAAGCATGGTCAGAATTGCGGCCAGTAGAAGGGCCGGATTCAGAATGGCCATGACATTGATGCCGGCGGCTTTCGTCGCCACGACTTCTTGATCGCCGGCGACGCGTCCGTACACAACGCATACTGTTAAGAGCAATGTGGCTGGGATCGTGAATGGCAGCATGCTTGGTGCGACATAGGGCAGCACCTGGAAAATCTGGACCGGGCCGAGCCCACGTTCCGTTGCTTCACGGAAGACGCCTACGAAAACAAGCAACAACGTCAGCACGCTGACGATGAAGACGAACAGGCGAAGCAGTTCAAAAAAGATGTATCGCTGCAACAACCGCATCGTCTACCGAACTCCCTTCCGAACAGATCTGGGGATATAAGAAAATTAGGGGGAGCTGGTCAATAACAGTGCGTTGGCGCAAGACATGTTGGCGATCACACCCGAGCCCTGTGCGAAAAGAGAAAAAAATTGCTTTCTGTTAGATCCTTGGTCACTTTTCGAGGAATCCGGGCATAAGATTCGCATAATCATGCTCAGTACCCTGAGCGCACTATTCGAGCGAACTAATCTTCAAGACATAGGAGCCCTGAAATGAAAACTCTCCGTTCACTTGCTTACCTTCCACTGGCACTCGTCCTTGGTCTGTGCGTTGGCTGTGCTGAGCCAACTGCTGAAACTGAATCAGCCGACGCTGATGGTGCTGTCACTACAGCATCAGAAGAAGCACCAGCAATCGCAGCTGCGGCGGCTGAGCCTGGCTGTGCGAACTGCACCGAGTCGGCGAAGTGCGACGCTTGCACTGGCGACAAGGCAGCATGTGCTGACTGCAAAGACGGTGAAAAGTGTGAAGGCTGCACCAAAGGCGGCGCAAGCGAAGAAGCAACTAAGTGTTCTGCTTGCGATTCCGAAAAGAAGTGCGACGCATGCAAGAAGGCTGACAGCTAAGCTCTGGCTACTGTCACCTCAAAAAAAGCCCGGTCGAGTCTTCGATCGGGTTCTTTTATGCGCGGTAGGGAGATTTGCGAGCCGTCTGCCCGTTCTACTTGTGGGCCTTGTCAGAAATGTCCTTCCGGCACCAAGCTCCATTCCAACGGATCTCTTTCACAGCTTGGTAGGCTTTGAGCTTCGCTTCGGGAATACTATCTCCCATGGCTGTCACTCCCAGAACCCGACCGCCGTCGGTGAGGACATCTTCTCCATTGACCGTCGTTCCTGCATGGAAGACTTTCGTCTCTGGCAGTTGATCAGCGTTATCAAGCCCGCGAATCTTCTGACGTTTTTCGTAGGCTCCGGGGTAACCTTCCGATGCCATGACCACGCAAACCGCGGGGCGTGGATCCCATTCGATCTCTTCGAACTCACTTAGCCGATGTTCTGCAGCTGCCAATAGAATCTCAGCGAGATCTGTTTTTAGTCGCATCAAAACCGGTTGCGCTTCGGGGTCGCCGAAGCGAACGTTGTACTCGATGACTTTCGGGCCTTGATGGGTAATCATCAGGCCTGCGTAGAGAACTCCGGAAAACGGCGTCTTCCTCCGTCTCATCGCGTGAACGGTTGGGATGAGAATTCGATTGACGATTTCGTCCATCAATTCGGGCGTCACAAGCGGAGCAGGGCAGTAGGCTCCCATACCTCCAGTGTTTGGCCCCTTGTCACCATCCTGAGCGCGTTTGTGATCCTGTGATGCGTCGAGGGCCACGATCGTGCCACCATCCACGATGGCGAGAATACTTGCTTCCTCGCCTTCCAATCGCTCCTCAATCAGAATCTCGCTGCCAGCTTCCTTGAACAAGCCGTTGACCAGTAATTCTTCGACAGCTTCCAGAGCTTCCGCACTATCCTTGCAAACGAAAACGCCCTTTCCGGCGGCAAGGCCATCAGCCTTCACGACGACCGGAATCGTCCCCAGCTCTTCGAGGTGTTCGCGGGCTGCCTCCAAGTCGTTCTTGCCAAAGGATTGATACGCAGCCGTTGGCACATTGGCCTGTTTCATGACCTCTTTCGCGAACCGCTTGCTACCTTCCAACTTCGCAGCAGCCTGACTTGGGCCAAACACCGTGAGGCCTGCTGCCTGAAATTTATCGACAATCCCAGCGACGAGTGGCGCCTCGGGACCAACAACCGTTAAGTCGATGTTCTTGTCTTTTGCGAACTTGATCAGCGAGTCAATTTCGCCCGAGGGGATATCGACGTTCTCTCCGTCGATCGCCGTCCCAGCATTCCCTGGGGCACAGAAGACTTTGCTCACTTTCGGGGACTGTGAGAGTTTCCACACCAACGCATGCTCTCGTCCACCTTGTCCAACAACCAAAATCTTCATGACTCAACCTTTGATCTCTGTTTGCTCGCCCCATGCACCAACGCGATGCCGGGCCGTAGCGAGGCGGTAGGATCGCAATAGATTCACGGAATCACAAGCCACCGGTTTGGAACACGCCCAGCCGGATGGCTATAGTCGCGTCTTCGAAACACTGAGGTAATTGGATGTCATCTATCAAAACAGTAGCCGTCATCGGCGCAACAGGCGCGGTTGGGCGAATCATTCTGCAATTGCTTGAAGAACGTAGCTTTCCTGCTGAGAAGTTCCGGCTTATGGCTTCGGCTCGGTCGGCCGGTACGAAGGTTAAATTCCGTGGCGAAGAGCATGTCATTGAAGAAGTGACGAAAGACAGTTTCGCTGGCGTTGACCTCGTTCTTGCCAGCACTCCAGACAGCACTGCCGCCGAGTTGCTTCCTCATGCGATCGAAGCCGGAGCCAAGGTGATCGACGAGTCTGGCTTCTGGCGAATGCACCCAGACGTCGCGCTCGTTGTTCCCGAAATTAACCCTCAAGCGGCACTGGACGCCAAGGGGATTATCGCGAGCCCAAATTGCTCAACGACACAAATGGTCGTCGCTCTGAAGCCGTTGCACGACGCCGCCAAAGTAAAGCGAGTTGTCGTCAGCACCTATCAGGCGACCAGCGGTGCTGGCTTGCAGGGAACAACCGACCTGCTGGAAGGTTCTCGCGCGTTCCTCGCTGAAGAGGATTACGAGTACCAAGCGTTTACTCAACCGATTGCCTTCAATGCAATTCCTCAGATTGGCAGCTTCAAGGAAGACGGCTACACCAGCGAAGAATTGAAGATGGTCTACGAGACTCGCAAGATCCTTGGCGACGAATCGATCCAAATCAATCCAACGTGCATCCGGATTCCTGTAGCAAACTGTCACAGCGAGACCATCATGGTCGAGACAGAAAAACCGTTATCGCCAGACGAAGCTCGAGATCTGTTCGCCGCGTTCCCGGGGATCACCGTCGTTGATGATGCGGAGGATTGTCTCTACCCGACACCTGCGAATAGTACAGACAAAGACGATGTTTTTATTGGGCGAATCCGCCGCGACTTGTCACACCCAAACGGTCTGAACTTCTGGTGCGTGAGTGACAACTTGCGAAAGGGAGCAGCGACCAACGCCGTGCAGATTGCTGAACTTCTTGCATCTCAGGAGTAAGCTGACGTCGCGTCTGTTGATAAGAAAAGAGCCTACTCGCTGCCGCTGAGTAGGCTCTTGATACGTCGAAGCTTCGGACTTTTGTCGCGTTAGATCATATCCACGATTTCGTTCAACTCGAGATCAGTCACGATGTCGTTGCTGCTGGTAAAGAACCAATCAAGGTCAGCTCCACCGATTAGCTCGTCGCTGAGGGTGTCGTCGAGGACAGTGACCCCGCTACTTGCTGTGGTCTGGGCCGTCAGGAAGTCTGTTCCGTTTTCTCGTGCCGCGCTTCCGCTACCGTCGCGAATATTGGCGATCACGGTCGAGTAGTTTCGACCGGAGGTCCATTCTCGACGGATCGGCTGCAGATCAGATGTGATGTCTCCAGGAATCATGAGATCGAAACCATTCTCGCCGGAGACCTTATCGACTCCCAACCCGCCTTGCATCAGGTCATTGCCATCGCCGCCTGTTAGCGTGTCGTTGTCGTTTCCGCCGCGGACGATGTCATTACCAAGGCCGCCAGAAGCACGGTCGTTTCCGCCACCCCCGCTAATTGCATCGTTTCCGAGGCCACCGTCAATGGTGTCATCGTCTGCACCGCCGAGTAGCGTGTCGTCTCCTTCATCTCCAAAGATCTCGTCGGCTCCAGTTCCGCCGCGAGCGAGGTCGTTTCCTCCCTCCGAAGTGAGCTTGTCTGCACCATCGCCACCGTTGAGGGAATCGTCTCCCATTCCACCGAGCAGCGTGTCGTCATCGAGCCCACCGAGAACAGTATCGTTGTCCTGTCCACCGTTGACTCTGTCGGCTCCAGCTTCGCCATCGACGATGTCCTGACCAGGTCCGCCACCGAGTGTATCGGTTCCGTCACCACCAAGAACCGTATCATCACCGCCTTCGCCAAAGGCCATGTCCACGCCACTGCCCGCGTTGATGTCATCATTGCCGTCACCAGCCTTGATCTCGTCGTCACCAAGGCCGCCACGAATGGTGTCCGGCCCGACTCCGCCGGCTATGGTGTCGTTGCCTTCTTCGCCATCAGCAAGTCCGCCTGCCGGAGTCAGCATCAGGAGTTCATCGTCACCTTGTCCGCCGGACATGCTATCTCCACCGGTCCCTACATGATCGTAGAGCCAGTCATTGTCATTGCCGCCGCTCATGGTGTCGTTTCCATGGCTTCCAATCAGCGTGTCGTTGCCGCCGCCGCCAGAAATCGAATCGTCTTCCTGGTCACCACTCAGAATGTCGTCCCCGCCTTCGCCGCGAATAGTGTCATTTCCTTCGTTT
>JBGCDN010000025.1:0-8197 GCA_045105495.1 Planctomycetaceae bacterium | reverse complement strand
GCTTGTCGCCGACGACTTTTTTCTCTTCGTCCAACAGCCCCTTGCGCCCCGACGCGCGATTCAATCGCAACCGCCGCTTGGATAGATGGAAGTGCATCAAAGGAGCGAGCGATGTGACGGCCCTTGGGTTCGACCAAACCTTGGCCTGTTCCCGACGCGGCGGGCCTCCAAACCGAGCACCGTTCCCAGGTTCCTCTTCGGTCTTTTCCACCGGGGATGGCAGTTTTTCGAGATCGCCAGCTTTCTTGATCGGCAAGATTGCAAGATCCTTCAAAGCAGGGGCAAGGTCGTTCGTAAAATAGTCTTCGTTCTTTTGAACCAGTTCAGCAAACGAATCTCCCGCGAGACTCTCAACCTTCTCATCCAAAACAGAACACACCCGAACACCGTTGTGATCGCGCACAATCAAAATCAGATACTCTGGCGAGAACATCATGAACCGCGTCAACTGCTCCTCATCAACGATGAGAAAACTTCGCAACGTGCCCTTGAGTTCGGCAAGCTCAATCTCGCGTTCATCTCCCCCACCGCGGATGACAAGTTGCCCTTTCGCATTCGAACCAGTCCGTCCGACCGTTCGCTGGTTCCCGCCACTACTGGTAGAACTTCCTCTGGCTCCAGAGTCAGCCATGACTTCCTGAAACAGTCGTTCAGTGGGTGAATTCGCTTCAATCCGCCGAGGACGGGCCGCGGGGCGTGCGCCGCCGCCTCCCAATCCAAACAGCTTGGCGATTCCACTTCGCTTTGGCGGCTGTGGCTTGGTCTCTTCCTCTTCTTTGTCCCCGTCCTCTTCCTCCTCGTCAGCGTGTTGCTTCAGTCGAAAGTAGCCATCCGTGTCGATGACAAATTCCAGCAACTGCTCAAGACTTCCAGAGTCCAAAACCGGGTCGGGCTTTTCCTCAGCGGCCTGCCCGAACGCGGAGCCAACGGGAACGAACGCAGCAAGACCAAGCAGCAAACACCAACGCATGACTACCTCCGAAAACTAGACATCACAACACTACCGATGACTGTCCCACCGTGTCAAAGAACCGAACCTCGGTACGACTATGAGACAGAAGAGAGTCCAGATTCACTCGCCCAGGAGTCGAGCAAGATTTGTTGCGAGACCTTTCAGGGCATCTTCGTTCGGCAGGCTAATCGTGAGTTGCGGTCGTCCGTCCTGATCGCGATCAACACATTCAGCCAACTTGTCGGTCAACCGACTGACCATCGCCTCATTTGCCGGCTCCGATGAATTCGAATCGATCAGCTCGCCTGCCAAAGACAAAGCTGCTGTGATCAAATCGCCGCTGGCTTGTGAAACCTTGGCTCGCTTTTCAGCCAGCTGTTCAGCCTCCGCCTCGACGCGTCTTTGCTGGCTGACATCGATCGCTGCCTTTGATGGTTCAAGAATCACCTCCAGCCGTCGCTTCAGATCTTCCATTCCACTGACCATCGCTACTTCATCGACATCGCTGTCGAAGTTCAGTGACGCATCGGCAAGACTCTGCTTCGACGCGAGCGTATCCAGCAGCTTCTCCTCAATCGTCTCGTCCGTACCAGGACTGACCGTGACCAGCTTGTAAACATGGACTGGGTTCTTCTGTCCCATCCGATAGGCTCGGGCAATTCGCTGTTCGAGAACGGCAGGATTCCACGGCAGATCAACATTAATCACCGTATTCGCTGCCTGCAGATTCAAGCCTGTTGAACCTGCATTGGTCATGCAGATAACGCGGCACTGTGGGTCGTTTTGAAACTTCGAAATCAACGCCGCGCGTTTCTTCTGAGGAACCTGACCATCAAGTCGAACGAAGTCAGCATTAAGATCTGCAAGACGCAATTCCACCCGATCCAGCATTCGTCGCCACTCGCTAAACAGAACAATCTTGCGAGTAGGATCTTCAATCAGGTCGGCCAACAGTTCAGACAATCGCTCCAGTTTGCTGCTGTATTCTTCTTCCTCCTGATCGACCAAATACGTGCTGTCACACGCCATCCGCGCGGTTGTGAGACATCCCATCAGTACCAGTCGGTCCATCTCCGTCAGGTATCTCTTCGCAGAAATCTGAGCGGCCCGTGCGACGTTTGCGTTTTGGATATCAAGCTGCTCCTGCGTCCCTTCAATCCGGATGACTTCATCGGTTCGCGATGGCAGTTGATCAGCGATTTCCGCACGGGTACGACGCAGCAGGACCCCTGACATCTTCTGCCGAAGTTCGTCGAGTCGCCGGTAACCTTGTGTCTTTCCGCGTTCATCGACTACGTGATGCCGGTTAAAGAACTGATACGCTGGCCCAAGCAGTTCATCATCAACAAACTTCGTAACCGTATACAATTCGCCCAACCGGTTTTCGAGTGGCGTTCCGGAAAGAACCAGTCGAAACGGGCTGTCCAGCTGACGGATTACATTGCTGGTTTTCGATTCCCAGTTCTTGATGCGTTGGCCTTCATCAAGAATGATCAAATCCCACGGAACCGGTTCCACCGATGTCACATCCCGCAACACTTGTTCGTAGTTGCAGATCGTGAAGAACTTGTCGCTTTGATACTGCTCAGCACGCTCGGCACCGTTGCCGAGCACAATTTGAGTCGTCTGCCCGCAGAACCGCACAATCTCACTGCGCCATTGACTCTTAAGCGAAGCCGGGCAGATCACAAGAACGCGCTTGATCTCGGCGAGTTGTCGAAGCAATTCCGCGACACCGATCCCCTGAATCGTTTTCCCGAGGCCCATATCGTCGGCCAGAATTGCTCGACCTGCCCCGGCAGCAAACGCAATTCCGTCCAACTGATAGGGCAACAGTTTTGCGTTCAGTAGCTCCGTCCGCAGTGAATGAGTTGCCGCTTTCCTGCGAATCGCATTGCATTCTTTCAACAGTCGGGACTGAACCAATTGCCGCTGAATGAATTGTTCTGCGTCAGGAAAAATCGTGACCCGTTGCCCGGCTTCTTCGAGTGCCTGAATCCGCGTCACGATGTCCGCAGCATTCGTTGTTGGCTCGATCGCCGCACGGCCCGCCAGTTCCACAACCTTCGTCGACGCTTTGTGCGGCAGATTAAAAATGACACCGCGTTCTGGTCCGTAACTGATCCGAACCGAGAGCCGCCGGCGACGGTAGGGCTTGAGCTGCTTCGCCGAAAACCGTTTCCTCACCTTCCTCTGCACATGCAAAATGTGCTTACACGTACCAAGTTGATTCGTTCGAAAATCAGGACAGGTGCAAAACGACTCACTCGCTTCCATTCCGCGCAAAGCTACTCGATACGTACGGCCGGACTGACGACTGGTGACAACGTAATCGACCCACGGCTTCCTGGGGTCCATGGATCGAACTGACATCTCCCCCTTACCCGCTCGCTCAGTACGCTCGGCCATGGCGCGGTCGAGTAGTTCTTCGGTCGTGAGATTCTCAAGCGGAACCGATTCGTCGGGTGGCATCGCCAGACCCAAAGTCGATTTAGCATCCAACAGGTACTCAAGAGCGGCCCCAAGATGCTCGCACGGAAGTTCACACTGATCACACTTGGAGTTTAGCTGCTTGGCTCGGCTGGATTGCAGCGTGATGGTCGTTATCGCAAGACCATCTGGCAGCCCAGCATCTTCGACACGAACTCGAAACAAGTCGCCCCCCAGAAAGACGTCACGATCTGGTTCCAAATCGAAACGCGCTGCTCCAGCACGCATCAACTTTGCACCGTCGTCGCCAAGCATCTGGCAAGCTTGATAGTACGTGAGAGAACCAAGCCGCTGATGAAGCACCTTGCCTTTCTGCTTCTTAGCAGGCTTGGAACGCTTCGGTTTCTTTTTCGTCGACTTTGTGGACGGCTTCCTGTTCATCGCTCGTTCCTTAACCCGGTCGGTCTACTGAGAAGCGTAGCAATCGGCGGGTCCGACTGTCGAGTTGGGGGCAGTCCGCTGTGATTCAATCATCGCGGGTTCCCCAACTGGCGGAGCGTGCGTCACAACCAAGGAGGACGGCTTTTGCCCAGCAGCTCAATCGGCCTCAGGTGCGATCACAAGAAACTCATTTTGCTGCGAGTCAATCACGAGCGTGCAGTCGTTGAACGGTTGATTGCCAAGGAACCCGATGAACCCCACCAGACCGCTGAACCGGCCAAATGCAGTTTGAGCCGCTTCGTACAGGTTCGCATAAGCGATGTTCTTGATAGAGCACGATGTCGAACCGAATTCGATCGGCTGAGCCGATTCGCGCCGGTGTATGAAAACCGGATCGCCATGTCGGTTGGCGTTGAAACGAGTCTCTTCTACGTCTGCATCAGTAAGCTTGTGGTAGTAGTACGCAGACGTCAGCAGCCCGAACGAGCTGCAGCCAGAATCCCAGAACACGTGTTCGTCACCACCAGCAACTCGCACGGGCAGGATAATCCTACGGCCCTTGAAAGCGAATGGGGTGAAAGTGGCGCCATCAAACTTCTTCGGTCGATTTGAATGCAGCCGAAGTTGTTTGCCGGGGAAGTCGATCTCACAGACTTTCTGGTCCAGAAAGTCGGCGCCAATCGTTCCAATTAGGTTACTCGCGTTTGGGTTGTCCCAATCAATCTCAGCAGTGCGACCTCGAACGTACCCATCCTTCAGCACAATCGTGGCATCGCCCACAGCGAACTCAAACGATTTGATATACGTGCCTTCATCCTTGCGAAACAGATCCACTTCCATCCCACGTGCCATGAGCGCCTCGACAGCTTGAGACCGCAGAAAGGTGCTTGCCGAGCCGGTATCGAACTGCATGTGAAACTTGGTCGAAAACCCTTCGATGCGGACCGGGATGAGCATCGCATCCTGCTTCGGTCCCCAGCGGAACGATGTCACAAGCTCAGAATCCACGGCCAGCGTGTTCGGCGTGTCCTTCAGCCACTGCCGTTTGAAATACAACCCTGCGGCGAGTGCCGCGATGACCGTGGTCAGAAACGTAAACAGCAGCGTATACAGAACGCGTTTTCGAGTGATTCTGATCACAATGGCTCCAGAAGAATCTTGCTTCTATCCTCGTTCGCTGGCCGCGTACATTCCTTGGCTCCCATTTTCAGATTCCACAAACGAGAGACATTTCGCCCTGACCGTAGCTATGAACCACATGACTCATGGGCCGACCAAGCGAAGCGAAGTTCCGGCACAATCGATGAATCATCGTCGTGTCGCCCGCCATCCAACCAACCAACGACTCCCACCCACAAGTGCCTAGCTCTTACCAAACACAGATTCTGACCGGAACCGATCGCAGAGGCGGGGGTTTGCATCGTGCCCCGTCGGGTTCCTGAAGGAGAAGTTCATGACTGCATTAGCACTGATATGCCTTTTCGCCGCCGAGCCACAAGAGGCCGTGTCGCCTCATATGGTCACGGTCAACGTTAAGGTCCTTGAGTTCAAAGACGCCGAAGTTCCCAAAGAACTCAACGAAGAAGCGTTGCGTAAGCTAGTCGCATCCACCAAGCCCGAAGCGAGCAAGCAGTTTCAGCTTTCGACGCTCGATAAGAGGCAAGCAAAAATCCAGCTCGGCGACGAGGTTGCGGTGGTGTCGGGGTACACCGCCACGGGCCGGGGCAAAATCCAGCCGATCTACGAGCGGGACCAGGTTGGCTCAATCCTTGTCGTAACGCCCATGGTTGAGAAGAACCACATCGCGCTGGATACCTCTATCGAAGTGTCAAGAATCATTGTCCCGCCCAAGTCGACGAAAGAGCCAGATGAGGCAAAGTTCACACCATCTCAGAAGACACTGCTGAGCATGGAGTCAACACTCGCCGTGCAGCCAGGCAAACCGTCTTTCCTACACATCCGAGACCAGAACCCAAAAACAAGCCGCCACTATGTGATCGTCATCTCCGCGACTTCGAAATCGCTGGACTAGCTGAGTCGCGAATGACATCGAAGCAAAGACCAGCGTTCGATCTCTGGCCAACCAGATTCAGCGCACGCGACTGAATTGTAGCCGACTCAGGCCCCTGAGTCGGCTGCGTCCGCAGGACGCGGTGGTCGTGGCTTTGCCGCGAACTGACTGAGGGCCTCAGTCAGCTACAGTTCAGACCAGCTCCTCTTCATCGCGGCCTACACCGGAGGTGTTAAGCAACAAAACCGAGCGTCGCGAAGCGCACGCTGTGTTCTGACCATCTCCGAAGGAGTTCATCCGCTACGAATCGCTCATGGATCGAGCCGATCCACCTTCTTCACCCGCGTGTTACCCTTTGCTGCGCAGTTGGCCGCAGCCTGCGGCTACGTCGATTCCGCGGCGCTGCCGAACGGTGCTCGGGATACCGGCGTTTTTGAGAACTTGCTGAAACGCGTCGACCCGCTCGGGCTCCGGCGCTGAGCCATCGAAATCGTCCGTTGGATTCAGCGGGATGAGATTCACATGCACGCTCATCCCTTCTAACAGATCCGCCAAACGCTGTGCCTGCTCTGGGTCGTCGTTGACGCCACCGATGAGCGTCCAGGCAATCAGCACACGTTGTCTTTTCTTCCTGGAATAATCCCGGCACGCGGAGAGAACCTCTGCCAGCGGCCATTTCTTATTCACCGGGACCAAGGCCTCGCGTTCTTCGTCGGTCGTCCCGTGCAGGCTGACCGCGAGCTGAAAGGATTGTGGGTAGTCCGCTAGTTTTTGGATCCCAGCCACATGGCCCACCGTGCTAATCGTGACGCGGGTCGCCCCGATCCCAAGCCCTCGCCGGTCGGTTAGAATCTCAAGGGCGGCTGCGGTGGCTTCGAAATTGTGTAGAGGCTCGCCCATTCCCATCATGACAAGGTTGCGCAGTCGTTCGCCGTGGAGGCGTCGCACCTCACGTTCGACGTGATACGCCTGAGTGACGACTTCTCCGACAGTCAGGTGGCGACGGAACCCCATCTGCCCGGTTGCGCAAAACACACAACCCATCGCGCAGCCAACTTGTGTACTCAGGCACGCGGTGAATCGCCCTTTGAATCCCATCAACACCGATTCCACCTCGTGCCCATCCGCGAGTCGCAACAAGAGTTTGCGAGTGAAGCCGTCTTCGCTGGCGATCTCCTCAACCACCTCGGGCAGCGTTATCGGAGGCGCGTCGCCGGAGTTCAGCCAGCGCAACAACGGCGGCGAAAGTTCATCGCGTTTCTCTGGTGTAACGTCGAGCTCATCGTGCAGCACCTTAAAAAGCGCACTTCCATGAGAACGACTCACACCGGCAGCCACGAGCGTATCGGAGAGCTGGTCGAAGCTAAGATCATGCAACGTAATGTCAGTAGTCATGCCGCCAGCATACCCTAGGGTGGGCACCGCCCACCAATCAGGGCAGTAAGGAAGTCGCAACGCCAACACACGATCGCTGGTGGGCAGTGCCCACCCTACTTTCACTACACAGCAGAATCAGAGGAAGCCGCAACTACAGCGGAGACTTGACGCGCGCTGCCGAGCCCGTCGGGACTATCAATTACGCTCCGCTCGAAGCAGTGGCTAGGGAGTCTGGTAGCGAGATGCGTTGTGCCAAACTGTGAGGTTGGGGTGCTGGGCGACGAATTCGTCGAGGCCAACGATGGGGCCGAAAAATGAGAGCACTTTGGTTGACTCGGCAAGCTTTAATTCCGGGAGTGTCGCAGGGCTGAACTCAAGCCGGATTTCGATTATCTGCAGTGAAGACAACTCGGTGAAATCCAAGGTCGATACCGGGGCACCAACGCTCAATCGAAGGCACTCAAGCTTCGGCAGCCGACCAAGCGTCGAGAACGCCGTTGGGTCCAATGGTAGTGGAAAGAGGCGAAGTTCCCTGAGTGATTTCAGCTGAACAACCTGTTGCAACTGTGATTGACTGCATTGGACCACCTGCAATGTGTGGAGACGTGGGAGCTGCGAAAGGCTGTGAATCGCATCCACTTCATCGAGGTTCCGTCCGACAAGATTGAGTTCTTCGATTGGCAGATGGCTCAGGCCGGTTAGGTCCTTCATTGAAACGCGAGTTGCCCCGATACTGAGATATTGCAACGATCGCAACTGAACCAGGGAGCTGATGGATTTTGAGGTGACGCGACTCGCAAACAGATCAAGCCGCTGAAGCCCTTCGAGTCCAACCAGTACGCTTGCGTCTTCATCGCAGAACTCTGTGTGAGCGGCCTCTAACTCCAAAAGTGATTTCCATGAAGCGAGCTCGGTGCGTTGTGCTGCTGTGAATTTTTGATGCATCGGCAACCGAACGCGAACAACTTCATCGGCGTGGTCCGCGA
>JBGCDN010000024.1:0-3031 GCA_045105495.1 Planctomycetaceae bacterium | reverse complement strand
CCCACCGTGCGGGAAGCCAATTGTTGTGCTGGCTTTGACCGTGCTGCCGCTCAGAAGTTCGGCACAGCGTTTGACGTAGTAGGGCATGATGCAAACGCTGGCAGCGTCGTAGGCCAGCGCCAACTGGCAACCAGCTTCGAGTTCCGGAACCGACATCGTTGGGTTCAACAGCGAATGGTCGATCATCTTTGAGATGTCGGTGTATGAGTAATCCATGGTTCAGCCTGTGAAATGGTTCTCGCGAACGAGCGATTTGAGCTATTGGAGGTTGCGACGAGGTACAAACTGTCGCAGATACTGATGGCTCTGCCACAACGACGCTTTTTGTGATTCGAGCGAATCTTCGTAGGCTCGGTCTTCGACTTCAACGCACACAGGTCCGCTGTAGCCGGTGTCGGTCAGAACTGAGAAGAAGCTGCCCCAGTCGACAGAACCCAAGCCAGGCAACTTCGGTGTGTGGTACTCATTCGGTGTGGCAAGAATGCCAACGTCGTTCAAGCGGTCATAGTCGATCCGAACATCCTTGGCGTGAATGTGAAACAGCTTGTCGGCGAATTCACGCATGGGAGCCAGGTAATTCATTTGCTGCCAAATCATGTGCGATGGATCGTAGTTCAGACCAAAGTGATCACTCGGAATGTCGTTGAACATGCGTCGCCAGATTGCGGGACTGATGGCCAGATTCTTCCCGCCAGGCCATTCGTCATTAGTGAATGACATGGGGCAATTCTCGATGCCAACGCGAACATCATTCTCTTCGGCGAACTGGATGATTGGCTTCCAAACTTCGAGGAACCGAGGCCAATTGTCATCGATTGACTTTGTCCAATCGCGACCAATGAACGTGTTCACTCCGAGCCCCAAAACAGCCGCCGCGCTGATAACGTCTTTGATGTGCGACACGTATCGCTGCGATTCTTCTGCGTTGGGCGTCAATGGATTTGGGTAGTAGCCAAGAGCGCTAATTGAGACGCCGGTCTCTTCGCAGAGCCCCGCAACCTGCTCTGCCGCCGATGTATCAAAGCCTGCGACATCGATGTGTGTGATCCCAGCGTAGCGACGTTCAGCCTTCCCCTTCGGCCAACACATCACTTCAACAGTGTCGAACCCAATCGCCGACGCATTGGTTAAGACATCCCGCAAATCCAAATCCGGCAAGATCGCGCTAACGAATCCGAGCTTCATGCTTTTGCCTCTTGTTGTCTATCTAAGATGGGACGATCTGAACCCAGCGTTGTTCGCGATGGCTCTGCAGTATGGCTTCGCAGAGAACAATCTCGCGATGACCATCTGCGAACGTTGGATAAGTTGGTTCCGAGAAGTCGCCAGAATCAATCGCTGAGTAGAACGCTTTGAAACACTGTTTGAACGAATCAGGGTAACCTTCGTTGTGGCCGCCTGGATAGTCAGTGGACGCCAGCGTTCCAGGTTGCAGAAGAGCGGGATCGCGAATCAAAGCCTCGTTTGCTTGATCTCGGTGACCGATCAGTAGTTCATTCGCGCGTTCGCTGTCCCACGCAAGACTTTGATTCGAACCGGAGAGTTCAAAGCGAAGGCAGTTCTTTCGGCCAGCCGAAACCTGCGAGACAGTCAGACTTCCACGGCTTCCATTGGCGAATCGAATAAGAATGCTGCCGTAGTCTTCCGTCGTAATCGCCACAGGTTCGCGTTGAACACCGTCAGCTCGTTGGAAGGTAGCGACTTCACCAACGGGCCGATCTCGCGTTTCATGAACCGTCATTAGGTCTGCACAGACCGCCGTAATTGACTGCCCGGTAATAAACTGGACCAAGTCGAACCAGTGAGTCCCAATATCAGCGACGGCACGAAGGGCTCCACCTTCTTCCGCCAAGACTCGCCAGTTGTAGTCGGTTTTGTGCAGTAGCCAATCCTGTAGATACGAACCGTTCACATGCAGGACTCGCCCGACATGGCCGTCCAGCACCCGCTGTTTCGCTTCGATGCACAATGGGTAAAAGCGAACGTTGTAGTTCACGCCGAGAGCCAGTTGTGGGTTCTCTTCAGCCAGTTTGACCAACGCAGCCGATTCCTCACTGGTCATTGCCAGAGGTTTCTCGCACAGCACATGCTTCCCCGCAGCGATCGCGCGTTGGCACATTTCGAAGTGATGCCGATTCGGTGTGACGACATGAAGGACGCTGACATCATCGTCTCCCAGCAGCTCGTCAAAATCGCGGTACGCTCTGCCTGCTCGCAGTTGCCTTGCCGCCGCGACCGACTTCTCGACGCTAGAACCAAGAACGCCAGCAATCGGAACCCCAACACGATTCAACGCTTCAGCGTGGACCCACGCCATGAATCCGGTTCCAACAATGGCGGCACTGACAGACATAGTAACTCCGAGAATCGTTATTCGAATCGTGTTCGGTAGGACGCGACAGACCGTGCAAAGCCGGTCAACTCTCACTCTGAAGGCCATGGCTTGCGGGATTTCACACTACGTCTGGCCACACTTGGCCAACATCCCGATACCGATGATGGGCCACCTCTTCACCAGGTTCCCGGTCGGTAACGATGATCCGAACAAACGGAAAAATCCAGAGCACTCACATTTTCTGCATCCTCGCAGCAATCATGTGTTCGAGCGCGCGGGCTGATCTCATTTGGGAAGACGAGTTCGCGGCGGATGGGGCAATCTCTTCTGGCACCGTGGTGAACAGCTCCGGCATCGCAACGACAATCACGACTTCTGTTTCCGGGAATCCAACCGCTCCGAGAGGCGACCACTTCATGTATCGAAGTGGGCTAGCTGGGAATCACTCCGGCTACTTCGACATGAATATGGATACCGACGAAGACAACCGCAACGACGAGCTGGAGGTCATGTTCACCTTCAATAACTACGGAGTCGCGGATCTTCAACTTACGATCCTGGACATCGACAACGGCAGCTGGGATGACGGCGTAGAAATTTCTTACACCACGTTTGGTGGCGGCGGTGGTGATGTACGAAACGATCCATCGCTCTACTCGCTGCCCACAGGGACAACAACCGTGTTCCTTGATAACG
>JBGCDN010000023.1:0-4599 GCA_045105495.1 Planctomycetaceae bacterium | reverse complement strand
GATCAAGTTGCATCGCTTGCTGAAAAACCAACGGCGACGCGCGCGTGGAAGATCGCTTTCGCGATTTCAGTTTCCGCGACGTTGATGTTCTTCTCTTTGATTGTCTACCTGTTGGTGGCCGGCGTCGGTGTTTGGGGCAACAACGCCCCGGTCTTCTGGGGCTGGCCGATTGTGAACTTCGTGTTCTGGGTCGGTATTGGACACGCAGGCACGCTGATTTCAGCCATCCTGTTTCTGTTCCGTCAGGACTGGCGAACCAGCATCAACCGCTTTGCCGAAGCGATGACGATTTTCGCAGTCACCTGCGCAGGGATCTTTCCTGCTATTCATGTCGGTCGAGTCTGGTTCGTTTACTGGCTGGCGCCGTTGCCAAACTCGTTGGCCATGTGGCCGAATTTCCGCAGTCCACTGCTGTGGGATGTGTTCGCAGTTACTGCTTATGCGACTGTATCGGCTCTGTTTTGGTACTTGGGCATGCTGCCCGACCTCGCAACATTGCGAGATCGCGCAACAACGAAGATTCGGCGAATCGCTTACGGTGTTGCAGCACTCGGTTGGTCCGGATCGTCGGGCCAATGGCGTTTGTTTGAGAAGGCGTACTTGCTGTTGGCCGCTCTCGCTACGCCGTTGGTGTTAAGCGTTCATACCATCGTGAGTTTTGACTTTGCGACGTCTCAGATTCCGGGCTGGCACACGACAATCTTTCCGCCGTACTTCGTTGCAGGGGCGGTGTTTAGCGGTTTCGCCATGGTGATCACTCTCATGGTTCCAGCCCGTCAGTTCTTCGGCTTGAAGAACCTTGTCACTCTGCGGCACCTCGAAAATATGTGCAAGATCGTACTAGCCACCGGAATGATGGTCGGCTACGCGTACGGCGTCGAGTTCTTCGTGGCGTGGTACGGCGGGAACCAGTACGAACAGTTTGCATTCATCAATCGAGCCTTTGGTCCGTATGCGTGGGCCTACTGGACCATGGTGTGCTGCAACGTCATCGCACCGCAGTTGTTCTGGTTCAAGAAGGTTCGCACCACGCCGTGGGCGATGGTGGTGATCTGCATTTTCGTGAACATCGGAATGTGGTTCGAACGATTCGTCATCACGGTCACATCACTCAGTCGAGACTTCCTGCCCTCATCGTGGGGCTATTTCATTCCGACTCCCGTGGACGTGTTGATGTTCCTTGGAAGCTTTGGGCTGTTCTTCACTCTGTTCCTTCTCTTCTGTCGCTATCTGCCGATGGTCGCGATGGCTGAGGTGAAGTCCGTGCTGCCACATGGGGAGGGTCACTAAATGTCAATCGAAACTACTTCTCCAAAGCCGCACGCGCCGTCTGAAGTTGAACCTGAGTCGGGCGGGCTTGTCGCATCGTTTCGCGAAGTGAAACCGCTTCTTGCTGCAGTAAGAAGGCTGCGAGAAAAAGGCTACAAGCAGATCGACGTTCACTCGCCACACCCAATCCATGGACTCGACGATGTAATCGGCCTGAAGGGATCGCCTCTGCCTTGGGGAGCCATTGTCGGTGCAGCAATCGGACTTGGCGGAGGCCTGTGGATGGCTTGGTGGATGAACGCCGTCGACTACCCGTTCATCATCAGCGGCAAGCCCATGTTTTCGGTTCTGCCCAGCCTGCCGGTTGCGTTTGAACTTGCGATTTTGCTTTCCGCATTCGCAGTCTTCGGCGGTGCGATCATGTTTGGTGGCATGCCAAGACTGTCGAACCAAAAGTTCCGCGTTCCAGCCTTCGCGCGGGCGACCAACGACCGCTATGTGTTGGCCATCGATTCGCGAGACGAACATTTTGATTTACCAGTGACTGAGTCTCTTCTGATTGAATTGGATGGTGAGAGCGTTTCGGAGATTCCATCTGTCTCGGCCTCTGAGCGGAAGGTCCCGCGAGCCATCTGGATGGCAGGCATGGTACTGGCAGTCCTTGCCCTCATCCCAGCGGCGTTGATAGCGAAGGCACGGTCAACGACATCGACGAAGCCACGGCTTTCGTTTGTGTCAGACATGGACCATCAACCCAAGTTCAAAGCACAAACAACTAGCAATTTATTTGCTGATGGACGGGCCATGCGTCCGCAGGTGCCCGGCACAATCGCACGCGGTGACTTGCGTGAAGACGACCGGTTCTATCTCGGGATCAATCCAAAACAAAACGATGCTGGACTGAATTCAGGAAGCATTGATTGGGTTACTGAACTGCCTTTGAACGTGGACGAAGCACTCATTCGTCGGGGGCAAGAACGATATCAAATCTTCTGCGCGACTTGTCATGGGCAGGGGGGCGACGGCGACGGGCTGGTGACGCTACGTGCTCTCGAACTGGAGCAGGGGACTTGGGTGAAGCCAACATCACTTCATGCTGAGCCAATCCGCAATCAACCCGTAGGTCAGTTGTTTAATTCTATCTCGAACGGGGTTCGAAAAATGCCGGCCTATGCCAGCCAGATTCCTGTGAAAGATCGCTGGGCAATCGTGGCTTACATGCGGGCTCTGCAGAGAACGAGAACTGCAACTTCGGCTGACGTGCCTGATGACGTACTGCCCAATATGCGGGAGCTCAACTGACATGGCCACATCATCGATTTCGAGGAATCTCGATTCTGTTCGCAGCGGTTCGACGACATCACTCCCCAAACACCTGTCCGTCAGTCTGACGACTATCGGAATAGCCTCAGTTATCGCATCGCTAGGTCTCGCGTTTAGCACCGAAGTGGGCCCGCGCAGGCTATCGCACGCATGGCTATTGAACGGCTGGTTTACACTTTCGATAAGTCTTGGATCGTTGTTCTTTATCGCGATTCAGCATCTGGTTAGAGCCGGCTGGAGCGTCACAGTCCGACGGGTTGCTGAGGTTCTGGGAGCCAGCATTGGTGCTCCACTTCTCTTGATGGTGCCTTTGCTCGCGTTGCTGATATTTGGGCACAGCGACCTCTTTCCGTGGAACGATTCGGAAGTCGTTGCTGCTGACAAAATTCTGAAGGGAAAAAGTGCCTACTTGAACGCGCCCTTCTTCATCGTTCGAGCTGTTGTCTACGCGACAGCATGGATTTACTGCGGGCGTTGGTACTTAGGAGTTTCGCGAAAGCAGGATGAGAGTGGCGATTCTTCCCTCACGTCAAAGATGGAATCACGCAGTGCACCGCTATTGCTGCTGTTGGCTTTGACCATCACCTTTGCCGCGTTCGACTGGCTCATGTCACTGGACCCGCATTGGTTCAGCACGATCTTTGGGATCTACGCCTTTTCCGGAGTCATGGTGGCTGCACTGGCGGTAATCGCGATCGTGACAGCGATCATGGTCCGGACCAAGGCGTCTCCCGCCGTTCACAAAGAACACCTCCACGACGTTGTGAAGCTGCTGTTCGGTATGAACTGCTTCTGGGCGTACATCGCGTTCTCTCAGTACTTACTGATCTGGTACGCAAACATTCCTGAGGAAACCGTGTGGCTAAAGCACCGACAGGAATACGGTTGGAACGCGGTGACGTTGGCCCTTGCGATCGGCCACTTTGGCATTCCATTCGTAGTGCTCATGCCTCGAGCAGCTAAGCGAAACACATCGTTGGTCGTTCTGATGTCGCTTGGCCTGTTGGCGATGCACTGGCTGGATCTCTATTGGATTGTGTACCCACAGTTCGACAAGAGGCCGGTCTTCGGTCTGCTGGAGGTGTTGAGCGGTATCGGATTCTTGTCTCTGTTCGGTCTTGCAGTCTTACGACGCCTTCGCGGTTCGTCATTTGTGGCAATCCGCGACCCGCGACTGAGCGAGAGCGTTACGCACGTCGTGCATTGACGGTTAGGAACTCGGAGAAAGCTATGTCCGAAGTCGCTACCAAAACAGAACAGACCGACGGGCTGTACACGCCCGGCATTGTCGTCGCAGGCTTCGTTGCGTCGGTGGCGACCTTCGTGATCATCATCGCATTGCAGGCACTTTATCTGTCGCTCGAGAAGACGCAGCAGCGGGAGGCAGCCCAAAATGCGATTAACACTTCAGAGTCGTTGATGGCCGAACAAAGCTCGCGGCTGAACCAGTACGGCTGGATCGACAGGGAGAAGAACATCGTCTCAATTCCAATTGATCGAGCGATCGTTCTAACTGCGGCAGAGCTCAATGCTGCCGGAAGAGAGAAGTCAAACAGCGGTAACCCGTCGACCAGTATCAGAAATGCCCCGAGCTTTCCGTTGAGTGACGAGGTGAAGAAATGAACCGATTCGTCCTAGTCTTTGCGCTTGCGTTGCTCCCGGTGACCGTCTGCGGGCAAATCGTGACCGAGAAACCCGACGGGCTTGCCGATGTCGGAATCGTTGAGCACCGAGGCGACTTGCTTCCGCTCGACACGACCTTTATCGACAGCACCGGTAACGTCGTGCGACTTGGACAATATTTCGACGGACGAACGCCGGTCATCTTGTCGTTCAACTACGCCACATGTCCGATGCTCTGCAAGATGCAATTAAATGGGTTGGTCGATGGCCTTCGGGAACTTGACTGGAACGCGGGCGAGAAGTTTCGAGTCGTCTCCATCAGTATCGATCCCTCTGAAACACCTCGACAGGCTGCCGCGTCGAAGCAAAAGCATCTCAACGCCT
>JBGCDN010000022.1:0-5468 GCA_045105495.1 Planctomycetaceae bacterium | reverse complement strand
CACGTGTTGGGTCGGTAATGTCCGGGCGGTAGAGTTCGCCGATGAATGCCACCAGCGAGTCTCGATATCGACCGCCTTCGTAGTGCATGAAGAAGTGAGCCAGCCCCGAACCCTGCGTGTAGTTCATCGCAATCTTCGGGCTCGTCTGAAACTGCTGCATCCCCATCGCGCTGAATTGTCTTAGTGGCACGTAGTATTCTGTATTGGTAAGCCGGAAGTGTGCAGCTCGGAAACGTTCGTATTGCGGGTTGCCAAGTTGGTTGCCGCTTTTCGATGGTTCGAACGATTCCATGTAGCAGGCAATAGCTTCAACCATCCAAAAGTTGGAACGCTCACCAATCTTCCATCGCGTCGCTTTTGTGCGAAGTCTTCGAGCAAGCTGTCTTGCTGCGTTGTTGCGATGCTGGATTGTTGGAATGTCGAAGAACTGATGCGTCGCTTCGTGGTACAGCGTGCCCTCTGTTTCACGAGCCGGGTCGTGGTAAAAGTAACTGGTCTGATCTGGTTCGTAGTAGAGGCCGTCCGTGATTGCGATTTGTTGGATGTTGCGAACCAGTTTCTCAACGTATTCCTCTTTGTTTCGGAAGTAGTGAACCTCCATCTGACGAGGTGTCCTCATTCGCCCTCGTGAGCTCTTCGAATTGGTAAACCGATTTCGGAACTCTTCTGGCGTCTCAAAGAACGTTGCAAACGTCCGCCTAAAGAACGAATAAAAATTCTCCAGCTTCGCCGCGATCTCAACACCGCGTTCGAGGCTGTAATTCGTCTTCACTTTGAAGTGTTCTGTTTCGATTACCCAGGCGTTGCGAAAATCGCGTCGGATCTGCTGGTCTTTTTCCGCTGTGATCCACGACGCCTTAAACGGACGCAAGCCCTGTTCGTATTTCTCCAGATGCAACTCCGGAATCCATCCATATTTGTCGCTCCAGATTCGCTTTTTCGCGAGCATCTTCTTTTCGAACGGAGTGACCCACTCACCAAGGTACTGAGTCTCCTGCCGCTGCTTGTCGTGGAAGTCAACAAACCCAAGTATCCGCCGCGCGTTCTTGTGGTCTGGGTCGTGGTAGGCGACTTCCTGAATGAGCTCCAGCGCGTAGCTGGGGTAGCCTTGTCTGAGGACGGTGCGGCTGAGGCGATACAATTCTCTCGCGTGTTCTTTGCGAGCCGCTGACAGCTTTCCGTACCACAACCGTTCGTCACCAATTGCACTCTCTGGAATCGGAGCCTGCTTTTCACGAGGCAGAGGTGTCTGGGTGAGTGCTTGCGGATCGGGGTGTCGAGTCTGCTTACGCGTTCTCTTCGCCGCCTCGACCATCCCGCGCTCGTTGCACCATTCGATGATCTTGTCGATCTCTTTCTCAAACGCAGCCTGCGACCGCGCATGAACCTGCCTCTGAATATTGAGCTTCCGATCGGCAGCAGATTGAGCAGCGGCGATGGGCGAACTGATCGCTGCGGCAATCAGCGACATCAGCAGAATTCGGATGGTCATAAGCAAGCCTCACAGGTGATCCGTTCTCTTCGTCTAAGTCTATTGAAAACAGCCAGTTCGGAAGAGAGCGACTTCTATGTAAAGTGTTCACACATAAGAGGTAAAACGCAGTGTTCAGGCAATTTGCAAACGCGTTACTTATGATTTGGTGCAGAACTCGGTTCATTGACTTTTGGCTTTTACGCTCGTAGTTTGTTGGACAGTTCAAAGCACGAATGTGTCCGCACAATCGTTTCTAAAGAGCGGCGAACGACGGCCTTTTCGGTCGCTTCAGCCGCTTTCCATAAGCCGACAGTTTTATCGAGGAAGGTGCCGACAATGGGGCGTCCAGTCACTCTATTTACCGGTCAATGGGCAGATTTGCCGCTGGCTGAACTTTGCAAGAAAGCCAAGAGCTTCGGCTACGATGGTCTTGAACTGGCTTGCTGGGGTGACCATTTTGAGGTCGATAAAGCCCTGTCGGACGATTCGTACTGCTCGAAAAAACGTGAACTTCTTGAGAAGCACGAACTTCAGCTGTTTTCTATCTCGAACCACCTCGTCGGTCAGGCTGTTCTCGATAACATCGATGAGCGACACAAATCGATCCTGCCAGAATACGTCTGGGGCGATGGTGACCCGGCTGGCGTGAACGAACGTGCGATCGAGGAAATGAAGAACACGGCTCGGGCCGCTCAAAAGCTACAGGTCGATGTCGTCAACGGTTTCACCGGATCCAGTATCTGGCACTGCATCTACGACTTCCCGCCAACACCACGTTCAATGATTGATGCTGGTTTCCAGCTATTAGCGGATCGTTGGAACCCGATTCTGGATGTCTTCCAGGAATGCGGAGTTAAGTTCGCGTTGGAAGTTCACCCAACGGAAATCGCATTCGATATTTACTCTGCCGAGCGATCCCTTCAGGCGTTGGATCGTCGTGAAGAATTCGGATTCAACTTCGACCCAAGTCACCTGATTTGGCAAGGTGTCGATCCGGTTGAGTTCATCCGAATGTTCCCGGATCGCATTTATCACGTTCACATGAAAGATGCGGCGACAACGCTCAACGGTCGCACCGGTATCCTCACCAGCCACCTCGATTGGGGTGATCCACGACGCGGCTGGGACTTCCGCAGTGTAGGTCGTGGTGGTGTTCGGTTCGAAGAGATCATTCGAGCCCTCAACGCCATCGGCTATGACGGACCGTTGTCTGTCGAGTGGGAAGACAAGAACATGGATCGCGAACACGGTGCCGAAGAAGCCGCCCAGTTCTGCAAGAACGTGGACTTCAAGGGTTCTGACATCAAGTTTGACGCGGCCTTTTCTGACTGATCCGGTCAGAAGTGCCGAAGTTCTCAAGCTCGCGATATTCCATCGCGAGCTTTTTTCATGCGCGCTCGGGGGGAGCGGCGGATTGTTGTTGGTGCCTGCTTGAGGTTTGTATCAACTATGAAGTCGATTCAAGCTTCAGGGAAGAGTCACCATGCGGTCGAACTTAGTGCAGCTATATCTGCTTCTCAGCGTGTGCTTTGCATCGCTCGGGTGCCGCACTGTCGATCCGCACGCGGACTGCGACTGCTGCGAAGGGCCCATTCAATCCATTCAGGAACAACGCGCGGATAGGAATACGATTCCGGATAACCCGTTGCCTCCGGCGAGTTACCCGGGATAGCCAATCCGGTTCGGATGTGGTCGGCACGCTCGAAGGTTTCGCGATTGTTTGGTACACCAACGTCAAACTCTTGTACCAAACGGGATGCGCGAATGGCTGTTCGATTTGCTTTGTTGGTTCTCTGCTCGAGCGTTTGCTTGGCGAACGACGTGACAGTGTGGGTTGGAACCACGACTCCGCGTAATGGGCAGAGCAAGGGCATTTACCGGCTGACTCTCAATGCCGAAACTGGCAAGCTTTCAAAGTCGGAACTGGCTGCGGAAGTTTCAGGGCCGGGATGGGTGACTGTCTCGCCAAACGGCAAGTTTCTCTACAGCACCGGAAACAAGAACGGCGCGTCGGTGATGGCGTTTTCGATTGACGGGGACAAGCTGAAGTTTGTGAACGCCCAGCCAATCGGCGATGGTGGGGCGGCTCATCTTTCTGTGAACCCAACCGGTAAGTTCCTCCTGAGCGCGCAGTACGGTGGTGGTTCGGTTGCTGTCTTTCCGCTTGCCGATGATGGATCGATTCAAGAGCGATCACAGCTGATCGAACACGAAGGCGGATCGGGTGTTGTGGGACGCCGACAGAACTCACCTCACCCGCACTGGACAGGGGTTGATGCGGCCAACAAGTTTGCTTTTGTGCCGGACCTTGGTCTTGATGCTGTTGTCGTCTACCGAATCAATCATGAAGACGGCACGCTGACCAGCGCTGGTCTTGGCCAGTGCCCTGCCGGTGGCGGTCCTCGGCATATGAAGTTTCATCCGAACGGTAAGTTTGCCTTTGTCCTGAACGAACTGGCACTCAGCATTACGATGTTTACCTACGACGCCTCAACGGGCTCCATGAATCCCCTCAGCACGTTCCAGACACTTTCGGACGATGTGAAGGCGAAGGAAACATTCAACAGCGCGGCTGAGATTCGAGTTCACAAGTCCGGCAAGTTTGTCTACTCGTCCAATCGCGGTCACGACTCCATCAGCGTGTTCCAATGCGATGAAGCGACGGGGCAACTGACGCTGGTTGAAGTAGAACCAATCCGCGGCGGCTGGCCACGCAACTTCAACATCGATCCGACCGGGAAGTGGTTGTTGGCCGCTGGCAGAGACTCGAACACTCTGGCGGTATTTGCAATCGACCAGAAAACCGGCGAACTGCAGTACACACGTAATTTGGCGTTCGTCCCAAGTCCCATTTGTGTCTCCTTCGGGAAATAGAGTAGCGAATCGAACGGCCTCGGACGGTTGGCTGTGACCTGGCTGCTGGTGTCGCGTAACGCTAATGCATTGGGTGCTATGCATGGTTCTGTTAACTGACCTTTGATGAAAGGCGACTTTGCAAACATTGTGGTCGAGAAGCAAAGCATCCGTTGCAGAGTGACGAATACTCAGGCCAATCGCCCGTAGGGGAAGCAATCTGCTGTGGCGTGATGATCAGCGAATCAGTTCGCTGGTCAGGCAACTTGACGAAGCGTTTGACTCGAACGCGGCGACGCGGGATGAGAAGAAATGATCTGCTACACAGTTCGCTGCGAGTTCTCGAAAGCCGCCGAACCCAGCCTCGCAAGCGACTGGGTCAGATGGCTTCGTACCAAACATATGCAGGATGTGATGGACGCCGGTGCTATCCGCGCTGAGTTGGTGTTTATGGATGGCGAGAACCTGACGTACGAGGTTCGCTACCGATTTGCTTCTCGCGAGTTGTTCAATCGATACGAATCCGACTACGCGCCGCGCCTTCGAGAAGAAGGACTGAAGCGATTTCCTTTGGAACTCGGACTCAGCTTCAGTCGGACTGTTGGCACGGTGCTGGGCGAACACGGGTCGTAACCAAAAGCCTTCGCTTGTTGAGTGGTCCGGTTACTACAACTCTTTGCGTTCCGGCTCTATGCTGCGGGTACTCATTCACCGACTGTGGAGTCCAAACTATGCTGAACCGCCGCGCTGCTTTGTTGATTGCGATTTGCTTCTTGACCCTCACGAATCACGCTTTCGCCAGAAAGCAATACATGGACGCGTTTAAGGCCACGTACCCAAAGGTCAGCGAAATGCAAAAGGTGACGTGCGCAGCATGCCACCCGGCCAAGTCGAAAAAGGTTCGGAACGACTTTGCCAAGGAGTTCGGTCAGCACCTCGGCAAGAAGAACCAAAAGAGCGCGGATGCGATTCGAAATGCGTTCGATATGGCCCAGAAGAAGGCCAGTCCGTACGCAGGCAAGACCTACGCTGAACTGTTTGCCGATGGTGGTTCGCCTGATGGGTTCCTACCGATCTTCGATGGAACGCTTGAGGGTTGGGATGGAAATCCAAAGCTTTGGTCAATCGAAGACGGCGTGAT
>JBGCDN010000021.1:0-4176 GCA_045105495.1 Planctomycetaceae bacterium | reverse complement strand
AGTTGTTCTTTTTGCGCCGCGATTTGTTCGGCAATGGAGCGAGGTTCTGAGTCGCTCATTCTGAGGGATTAAGTACGCGCGGGCCAACGAGCAATGCGCGGTCGATCCGGAGAGACGGTTGGCCGGTGACCACCGTGGCAGCTGCGCGGTCAGCCCTCTCCGGGCCGGAAAGCTCGACTGTCCCGCAAGCGGGAAAGTATCTTGTTCTTATCCCGATCCTGCGGCGATGCAGTACTCGACAAACACCATCCCAACATCACCGCGGCCGCCCGATGAAACGGGGCGTTGCTCTAGTAGAAGTTGTAGCCTTCTTCGCCGTGTTCAGTGGTGTCGAGGCCTTTGAGTTCGCTTTCCTGATCGACTCGCAGGCCAATGGTGACGTCGATAATTTTCAGAAGGATAAAAGTCACCACGACTGCGATCGCAGCAGATGCAATCACGCCAATCACCTGATTTCGCAACAGATGCATTCCATCCATTCCAGACTCAAGGACACCAGATGCACCACCGGTAATCGCCTTCCGAGCAAAGACCCCGGTAAGAACCGCGCCAACGGTTCCCCCAACGCCGTGGACGCCGAATGCATCGAGTGAGTCGTCGTAGTTGAACTTGTTCTTGATGGTTGTGCAGAAGAAGTAGCAAACGACTCCGGCGATAAGCCCGAGTACGATTCCATCAATCGGGTTCACGGCTCCGGCGGCAGGAGTGATGCAAACCAGTCCCGCAACGGCTCCAGAACAACCGCCCAGCAGGCTGGCTCGCCCATGTTTGATCCATTCACAGATTGACCATGAAAGAACACCGGCTGCTGCTGCCAAATGAGTCGCAACAAATGCATTCGCCGCGCTGGCGTTTGGAGCCAAAGCGCTGCCAGCGTTGAAGCCAAACCAGCCAACCCACAGAAGCCCGGTTCCGATCGCCGTGTATGTCAGGTTGTGTGGCGGCATCGGCGCGCTGCCGTAGCCAAGTCGTTTTCCAAGAACCAACGCACAGACAAGTGCAGAGGCGCCCGACGTAATGTGGACGACAGTGCCTCCGGCGAAGTCCAAGGCTTCGTACTCGCCGGTCAGAAGCCAGCCGCCGGTTCCCCACACCCAGTGAGCGACCGGGCAATACACGATGGTTCCCCATAGAGCCATGAACACACACATCGCACTAAACTTCATGCGTTCGGCGAATGCTCCACAAATGAGTGCGGGGGTAATGATGAAGAACATCATCTGGAACACCATGAAGACAGATGTTGGTAAGCCATCGCTCATGGGAACGCCGTCGTCTGATGCAATAACACCTTCGAGCAGGATGTGATCGAAGTTGCCAAAGAACTTTCCGTCACCGCCGAATGCAAAGCTGTACCCGTAGACCGCCCAGATAACAGACATCATTCCGGCGAGGAACACGCACTGCATCATTACGCTCAGAATGTTCTTCTTGCGGACCAGACCACCGTAAAACAGGGCGAGTCCGGGCAACGTCATCATCAGCACCAGAGCCGACGAAGTCATAACCCATGCCGTCGCGCCGGCGTCAACAGCTTCGATCGCAGGTTCGGCAGCCGGAAGGGTATCGTCTTGGGCAAACGAGGGAGCCGGGAGAAGGAAGAGCAAAAGGCAAAACGCAAGAATTGAGCAGCGCATAAGGTTCTCGTATTCTCGAGCGAACGAGATTGGGCAGGCAGAGTGGTGTGAAGCGATCGGGCGTTCGAATAAGCTTCGAACGCGCGCCGATGTCACGCTTGGAGGCTGGTGAAAAACGTAGCGGGCATTAAGTGCCGGCAGAGGTTAGATCGCGTCGGCACCGGTTTCGCCGGTTCGGATCCGGATTACGTTTTCCAAGTGACTGACAAAGATCTTGCCGTCGCCGATCTGGCCAACACGAGCAGCCTTAGCGATTGCATCAACGGCTTTGTCGAGATCGGCATCATCAACGACGACTTCAAGCTTCACTTTTGGCAGAAAGTCGACGGTGTACTCGGCACCACGGTACGTTTCTTTGTGTCCGCGTTGACGACCAAAGCCACGGACTTCAGCGACTGTCATGCCCTGAATGCCGACTTCGGCGAGAGCGTTCTTGACTTCTTCGAGTTTGAAGTGGCGGACAATCGCCTCAATCTTCTTCATGGTCGTCTTTCTCGGAGCTTGTTTCTCTTTGGCTACTACAAGCCAAACATCAGTGGAATGAGTTCGTAGAATATGTGTGAGGCCTAGGGAATTCCATTGATCAACTGGAAGATATGCCTCATGTTGCGGCAGTGGTGCGTAAAGCTAGAGCAGGCGGAACAGTTCTCACTGTTCGCTCTGTGACTACTCAGTTGATCTCACGACTCAACGCAAACTTGATGCCAACTGTTTGGCACTTTTGCCGACAAGACTGACAATGCCAACTTTGGATTCAACCAGCGCAGCATTTGTAGCGAGCCTCGCATTCTTGAGCGGCTGTTTGCTTAGCCCTCTGCTTGCGCGGTTGATTTTGTTTTTGTCAGAAGATCGAAGTTTGCATTGCCCGGTGGGATGCTTGAATTGCGACCGAACTGACTCGTGGTTCCAATCATTGCGAGGCGGGACCTGTGATTGTGGAACCCGTCGTCCCGCGTGGCCGCGATGCTTGACGGTTTGGACGGCCGGTTTGTTTGCAGCTTTTGCCTGGCTGTATCTGCGAGAGCACTGCCAGGTCACAGAGGGGGTAGTACCAACACCATTTTGGTTCTATGGACGATTCGGGTATCACTTGTTTCTGTTTACGCTGCTGACACTGGCTATCGGAACAGACCTGCGAAACTACACGATCGCCGACTTGTTAATGATCGTCGGTGCGGTCACTGGTGTCGGCCTGGCGACGCTATCGGGTGACTTACAGACGGTTCATATTTGGATCGACTGGAATCAGGAAACGTTTCGCGGTCCGTATCGGCCTGAATGGCTAAGCGAACATCAGCACCTGCACGGGCTTGCGTGGAGCCTTGCCGGACTAACGATAGGTGCGGGGCTGACGTGGTTACTACGTTTTACCGCGCAATCGGTACTGCAAAGACCGGCTTTAGGGCTTGGCGATGTGACGCTAATGGGAATGGTGGGTAGCTTCACCGGGTGGCAACCAGTGATTCTGATTCTGTTGCTGGCTCCTCTGCTGGCGATTGCGATTGGCTTGGCCGTTTGGATTACAACCCGCCGCGCGTTTATTGCCTATGGCCCGTATCTCGCACTCGCGACGATCATCGTTTTGTGTTCGTGGCGAAGGATCTGGATGACTGATCTGCGACTGCTGTTTGGCCACACAAGGAGCCTCTTAATCCTCGGCGGTGCGGCTGGAGGAAGCCTGGTCGGGCTACTTGGTCTGCTGCGACTCTATGAGCTAATCCCAACCGGGACCAAACCGGAGTGAGTTCACTCCGTGCCGCTGCTCGAACATCTCAACAACGTTGAAGCAAGCTAACCTTCAATAGCGTTCAACGCTTCGACCGCTTGATCGATTTCGTTGTCGGTTGTGCATAGATGCGGCGCGACACGTAAGTAGCCGTCCCGCGGGGTGATAACGATGTTCTGCTTGTCCAGTTCTCCCGAGATGCTCTTGGCATCAGAAACCTTCGGTATTAGAGCGAGGATACCGGAGCGATGTTCGGGAACGTGAATGACGGGCTGGTACTTCGTCGTGTCGAGCTGTTCGAGAAACTGTTCCTGCAGTGCGAAGTTGTGGTCTCGAATTTGTTCCATAGTGTTTGGAAGGAATACTTCTTCGAGCCCCGTGGCCATGCCGTCGAGGACCGCGTACGAAACGGTCGAGTATTCAAACTTCCGACCGGTAGTGTGCGGGTTCCAGGTCTGGTCGAGATAGTTTGTGTCCTGAACCATGTGGTCGGCTCCGGACATTGTGATTTCAACTTTCTCACGGAACTCGGGAGATGTGTAAAGAACGCCGGTTCCGACCGGACCAAGTAACCACTTCCACCCAGCCGATGCGACACAAGCAATGTTGCATTCCTCTGGATAAATCGGCAGGCAACCAAGCCCCTGCGCGGCGTCAATAACGAGATCGATGTTGCGCGATTTGCAGAATTCGCCCAAACGCGGAAGGTCAGCAGCATAGCCGCTTGTGAATTGCACTTGGCTAAGTGCAATCATCCGCGTGCGATCAGTGACGGCGGATTCCAATTCCTCAAACGACCAAGACCGCGCGAAT